>NZ_CP015381.1:0-142500 GCF_001854245.1 Desulfococcus multivorans
GCCTTATCTCAACTTCCGACTTCCATGATGGTGACCGAATAGATACGGCCTGTGAAAATCGAAAGTTGAAGCCTTCAACATAAAAAAAGAGATGGTATTTTTCAGTCCTGTTTTATAGACTTTGAAACATGATGTCTGGTACCGACGACAACGCACCAAGGCCGTCAATTATGATGAAAAAACCATTTCATGTCGAACAGGATGGGTATGAAATTGATTTACATCGCAGCATTCGTAAGCTTTGTTTCAGGGGCATTCGGCTATATCATCGTTCGCTTCTGGGTGATTCCCATCACCCGCTACCGAAAACACAAACAGGGCGTCGCCGCCACCCTGTCCCGATACGCAGACGCGCGAACGTCGGAAAACGCCGGCGACGCCATAACCGAGGATTTTTCGGCTGCCCTCCGCAAACATGCCGCCGACCTGTCCGACGCCTTCAATCTGGATGTCCCTCACTGGTACCGGATGCTGCTGAAAAGCCGGGGAGAGTCTCCCATCGATGCCGCCCGCCTTCTCATGAAACTGGCCAATACCCGGATCGCCGCTCACAGAGAACGACAGATCGACCGCATCAGGGATGCATTGAGATTGTAACCGGATATGGTGTTCAGGAAAACCCTTTTCTTGAAGCGTATCGACAATCGATGGTCATGGCATGTCGGGAAAGGGTCGATGATCTCGTCAGGTCGTACCAAGGTGGACCGTGAAGTTCGTTGGCTTCACGTCCAATGGACGATGCCGATCAGTTGACGTGGGTGAGTTGTGTCAGTTTCCCTTCAATACGGACCGGATCAACCGCGACGGGGTGATTATCCTGGTCACGATCTTCCTGTCCTGTTTCTTTTGCCTGTTCTTCCCGAAAACCTTCCATCCATTTCAGCTGACGATAGAACCTGGCTACCCTGCCGATGTAATCCCGGGTCTCCCTGAACGGCGGAATACCATTGTGGCGTTCAACATTTCCGGGACCGGCGTTATAACCGGCAAGGGCATGTCTTACCCTGCCGTTGAACTGATTGAGGAGCATACGAAAGTATCGGGTTCCACCCATGATGTTTTCGTAGGGATCAAAGGGGTCGCTGACATTCATGAGTTTTGCCGTATCCGGCATCAACTGCATCAGCCCTTGAGCCCCTTTGATCGATATCGCCTTACAATCAAAATTGGATTCGGCCTTGATGATCGATTTTACCAGGCAGAAGGGAATATCGTAGGATTGAGCGGCAATGGCAATGTAATCATCGTAGATATCGGTACCTGAAAACGACGTGACCCCGGCATATTGCACGTCGGACGTCAATGCGGATTCAATGGAAACGGAGGGTGCATCGGACGGATCATTCGGCGGCGATTCGGTATCCCCCTTGATAAAAATCTCATACCGTTCGGAGGTGGGCACATTGGTAAAATGCATCACCCCGCTGTCGTCAACATACCTGTATATATCCGCACGCAGGTCTGTTACGGAAGTGCCCAGCAGCCACAGGACGCACAGTCCGGGAAAATAGAAACGTTTGATGCGTCTTATCAGGATCATAGTCAACGCGATTCCCTGAATTTGAACCGGTTAAGGCTTCTGAACGTCAATGGTCATAATTTCTATTATACGATTTGAAACAAATCAAGCGAAAAATAAGTCATCCTTTTTTCGCCATACGGTCTGCTGTCGGTATTCCTGATATTTTCGGATCAAAAACCGTCCCGGAAAATCCGGCCTGGAAAGATAAGGCACCAGGCTGTCGACCACGGATTGAAACAAACCGTCCGTCACCGGCTTGAGATCCGATGCATCCACAAAATTTCGTTCCAATACCTTCTCAAAAAGAACCGGATCGCCAAGCGCTTCGCTGATGTCGTTTCGGGTCATTCCAGCCCTCGACAACATTTCAGGATCCGGAAAATCGACGGGCACCGCCACATTCGCGATGCACGCCACCTGCCATCGATCCGCGGCGATTTTCCTGGATCCGTCATACAATTTCAATGTAAGCCCGTTATCCAGGGATAGAGTATCCACCAGTCGTCTTTCCATAACCATCTCCAAATTCCGGTCTGCACCGGATCGTCATCTCCTGTTTACAAAATTACAGCCTATAGGGTGATGCTTTTATGATATGTCTCTTTGCGGAATCGCCGGACTTCGATGCGGTGCTTATACCAAGTTTTGAATGTTTTTAAAACAGCCTTGTCCATAAAAAGAGAAGGGATCTGTCAAACCACGCTTTCAGGATCTCGGGAGCAATCCGAAAGCAATGAGAGTCCGGTCAGGCTTTTTTGATTTCAACTGTCATGACGGTGACCAGATAGAGGTGTCGGGAGGATACGGCCGAGCCCATTCAGCGGTAAGCTTCAGCGGCACTTGAACGAAACCGCGCAGCGCGTGGGCCGTACCCTCCCGGCGTCTGCCTGTGAACACCGAAAGTTGAGTTTGAAGTTGTGAACATCCGCTTGTTCATAACCGTGTTACAAGTCATCGATTATTGTCACATTGTTTTCAGGTATTCAAAACTCGCGGTTTGTCGACACGATATCCACAAAAACTGATCAAACCAAAAAAGCTATTATACCAATGTAATCAAAAAGATAAAAAGTTATTACACATATGAACAGCACTAATGAATATGATAGAAGATATATAAATAGAATATTATAGGACGGTACAACCTCGACAAACATCGCTTCCTACATCGACGCCTTGGCGGCAATATCGACATCCGAAATTCCGGATTCGAGATCAGAGAGTTCAGGTGTGTTAATAGATCGGATATGTAAGTCCCTTTGGGGAAAAGGAATCTCGATGCGGTGTTTTCTGAATTCCCGATCAACGGCAAAACGAATTTCCGTTTCGACCGAGAGGCCGTTTTCAATATGGGTCCATACCCGAAGTTGAAAGAGCAGGGCGCTGTCTCCAAAATCCGTAAAAAGGACGACAGGCTTGGGATATTTGTAGACTTCATGAATGGCGCCGGCAATGTCGAAAAGGATCTCTCGAACTTTTTCGACGTCGCTCCCATAGGCAACGCCGACATTGATGGTTCTCCGGACCCGAAAATCTTTGAAACTCCAATTGGTCACCTGGCCGCTGATAAATTCCGAATTGGGGATCAAAAGAGAGGCGTTGTCGTAGGTTTGGATCAACGTAGCACGGACATTGATCTGTTTCACCTCGCCCCATACCCCACCGACCTCGACGACGTCGCCTACCTGGATAGGGCGTTCGAAGAGCAGAATGATTCCGCTGAAGAAATTGTTGAAAATGGCCTGCAGACCGAATCCCAGGCCGATGCCGAGGCCGCCGAAGGCAACGGCCATGGATTTGGAGTCGACACCCAGGACGTTCAGCACCATGAGAAATCCGAAAAACCATATGACATACGTAGTGATGACGGTGATCGAATTTTTGAGGCCGGCATTCATGCCGCTGTCGGTCAGAAATTTATCCTGAAATATCCTGGGCTAGATACGAGTCAGCACGTGGGTGACCAAAAGGACGATGGCGATGCCGAGAAGGTTGACCAGATTGATGTTTAAACTTCCAATCGGGAGCGACAATGTCATCAATTGAACGATGTTTATGAAAAATCGGGTTTTATCGACATACCAGGCAAAGATAAGGCCGATCAGGGATATCCAGAACCATGCCAGCCAACTGATCTGGATGCAAAACCATTTGAACGGTCTGTTTTTGCCGGTTAAAGCGCCGGCGGATGTGCTGCTTTTCCGAAAATGTTCATGCCATTCCCGGATCATGTGAAAAATGAGCCAGGACCAGAGGGCGATGGAGAGACTGATACCCCAGGAGATCAGCCAGTAACTCGAAAAAGCCTGGTATCCCGACAAATTGATGATGAGCCCCCCCATCGGAATGAGGTATATGGTGATCATTGCGATTTGGGTCAGTCTTTTTACGGAAGTGGCAGAGACGGTTTTTGAAATTTTTTCATTGAGTTTATGATTGAATCCCACTGACCAGACAGCCAGGATCAAATAGAAAACGATGTTGCAAATTGTGGAAATGATGCTGGTCCGGCCATATAACCAGACCAGAAATACGACGGCGAGGGTGAAATAACGGACGATGCGCATCAATAGACGAAGCCGGAGCGCCAGAGGCTCGGGAATCTTTTGTTGGACCGTCTGGTTCCAGAATGTGACGGCATCCAGACCCCATCGGGACCATAGCCAGACGAACACCACGACGAATCCGATTCCCAGCGGCGCTATTGTAGCGTAGAGGTGCTTCACGAATGCAAAAAAATAGAGTACGACGGCCGTCCATCCCAGAGGAATGGAACGGCTCGCCATACGGAGCACCAGATGGCGGCGGGGGTAATGTCTGGCGAGTTCATTATCTTTATCCCATTGGATGATTTTGCGCTTGAGCTGGAACATGATGACGAGGATTATAAGTGCGAAGAGGATTATCCCTGTGATGCGCAAACGTCCCTTGTCGAGGAGTGCCTGAACGTCATGGTTCAACTTCGAAATGATTCGGTCCGGAAGATCGCCTATATAATCGTCCAGGCGGGTGATGTCGAAGGCATCCAAACCCGGCTCACCGCGTTTGAAGAGATCTTCCTTCTTCTTTTTCGATATGGCGTTATCAAACGTGTCTTCCATGACGGAGAGCCGGTCATGAGCCGCTTTCAGCTTTTCTTCAGATGCTTCATATGTATCGACGATCTTCCGGAGCATTTCCTTTTCGGTATTGAGCAGGTCGTCAAGTGTCTCGATCCGTCGGATCAGCTTGACGGTGATCGGGGTATCGGACTTTCCTTCCCGAATCGTCGCGAGATTTTCTTGATTCAGAAGAATCTGTTCCTCCACCCTTGCGAGTTGCGTCTCCGCAGCTGTCCTTTCGTCACGGGCCTGAGCCATCATCTCGGACAGGTTCGTCATCACGGCATCGCTGTCGCTTTTGGCCTGAAGGATGTCCTGAAGATCGGATGCCGGCTCGACAAGGAGGTTGGCATGGGCTGTTTGTTGGAGGGATGCGGCCCTCAGCAGGATATCGATCGTCTTTTTGTATCGATCGAGGGCGGTGAATCGTGCCTTCAACGCCTTGATTTCGTCTGCTTCCGTGGTCAGGGCGGTTTCCACCAGTTGCCGGATATTTTCGTAAGGCACGGCGACGGTTGCATCCGAGGATGAATGATCTTCCCCGGGTGCCCCTTGAGCCGAAAATCCAAAGCCCATCTCTAACAAAGATATAATGATCAGTCCGACGATGGTGACATACATCCTTTTACAGAGCATCGTTCCTCCTTGACGGATGTCCTGGAATCCATAACAATCCGACGTTTCGACCGGCATATCGCATCGACGGTGTCAGGGGATTCTTAAATTTCGGTTTTCAACTATGGTACTCAACTATCGACTTTCTCAGGCCGGTGCCGATCACCATCATGAACGTCGACAGTTGAATATGGTAAACGGAAAGCGGCACCGGCCTATGAACACCGAAAGTTGAATCAATACCATATCGGAAAATTCAGGAAGGATACAACCGGTAACTCAACTGTATTTTCGTGATAGTGACCGGAAAGAGGGGCCGGCTTCGGCCTGTGAACACCGAAAGTCGAACATTGAAGTGTGGGCGCCGGGGGAGGGCGTTGAAAAAAGAGGGATCAGCGGCGATTTTTCGGTCAGGATGAAGCCTTGCCAAAGGTGTCTGAAAAGCTTTTGAACACCTGGGGGGTCAGCAGATCGGCAAATCGGCGACCGTTTCGGCTGTTCTTTTTATAAAAATCGATACAAGCCTCGAGAACGATCACCACCTCGTCTTCGGAAAACAATCCGGGTATTTCCGATGCGAGCCGGGGGTGTCGCCCCAATTTCCCACCCAAAAGGATCTTGTATCCCCGGCAGCGTTCCGCAAGGGTGCCCGATGGGCAGGCCCAGACGCATCGGCCGCAGGAAAGGCATCGTTCGGGGTGGATGACAGGCTGCGCCGCATCCTCCGGCAGCGCTATGGCGTCGTCGGGACAAGCTTTCCGGCAGGCGCCGCACCGGGTGCAGTCGACATCCGTCAATTTCGGTGGTACTGCGGCGATGATGCCGAAGTCCTTGATTTGGGGCTGGGAGCAGGCGTTGGGACATTCCGCCAGGGTCACCCGGAATTCATGATGGAATTTGAGGGGTCCGTTCACCTGTTTTTTGAGAAAACTCAGCAGATCGGCTTTCCGGAGCAGAGATTCGAGGCGTTCCATGAGCCGACGGGTATCCCCTGCCCGGTGGGGGCATCCTCCGGGACCGAAGCAGACGTCCAGCTGGTATCCCTTGACCTCGGATGCCATTCCTTTCAGGAATCTTGTACGGGTGCTGTTTACCTCAGCCAGACCGACCACTGATTTTCCGCCGGCCCTGGCCTCGTTTTCAACCCGATGTCGGACTTTTTTTCGGACGAAAAAAGGAACTTTTCTGATCTCCGCTTCGGCTTCCGCCGTCCATTTCATGACGATCTCCTTCCTTTGGGAATCCGGTTTCATTTGTTTACTCAACTTTCGACTTTCACAGACCGTAGCTTTCCGGTCACCGTCATGAAAGTCGAACGTTGAGTGTTTTCTTTATATCGAAGGGTACTGCCGATGTCATTGACGTAGATCAAGAAAAGCGATTCCGGATGCAGCGGCCGGAAAAAACCATTGGATTCTCAATAACGGTTTTGATCTGACAAATTGATGGTGGAAAAGAGCTGAAGCCGCTTTTTCGGCGGTTTCTCCAGAATCCTGCGGGCCGCACGATATCTTGATTTCCAATATGGGTTGTCCAGACTGGATATCGTGATCCCTTTTTTCTTGGGCGAGGCATGCGTAAAACGGCCATTGCCGAGATAGATGCCGACATGACCGGTGTTGTTCCGAAACCTGAAGAAGATCAGATCACCGGGCTTCAGGGATTTCTCGGAAATCGGAATACCGGTCTTGATCTGCTCCGCCGTGGTTCTGGGAAGTTGAATACCGTACAGGTTTTCATAGAAGCGCATCGCGAATCCTGAACAATCGGTCCCGCTGTTGCTGCTTCCGCCGTGCCGGTAGGGAACACCTTGCCAGTTCTTGATTCCCTGCCAGAATCTGACGGAATCGGCATCCTGTTGAGCGACCGGTGGTTTGACCCGTAAGGGGAGGGCGCCGCAACCCACCAGAAACAAGGATGCCAGGATAATGACCGAGGCGATGGGAAAACGAATCGAGTTCATAACTCAACTTTCGACTTTCACAGGCCGGTGCCGGGAGGATATGGCCCGCGCCCGGCGCGATTCCGTTCAAGTACCGCTAAAGCCTGCTCCGGGCGGCCCGGAAACTCGCTGGCGCTCAAACAGTCCGGGCCGTCGATCCGATGATGCATTCGAGCGGTACCAACGGGAATGGGAAATCAGTTTCGGCGGCGGCCTTCGTTCGAAACGGGGTATGCGACGATTCTGTTGTCGAAGGTCTGTATATACCATTCGTTATGGCGTTTTTCAATCACATATTCGGGCAGAAGCGGAATCTTTCCGCCGCCCCCGGGCAAATCGATCATATACTGGGGTACGCACATACCCGATGTGTGCCCCCGAAGGGCCGACATGATGTCGAGTCCTTCGCGGACGGAGGTGCGGAAATGGCCGGTGCCCTTCACCAGATCCCCCTGGTGGATGTAGTAAGGTCTGACGCGGATGGCGAGGAGCTTTTGCATGAGGCGCCTCATCACGACGGGACTGTCGTTGACGCCTTTCAGCAGCACTGTCTGGCAGCCTAAGGGGATGCCCGCATCGGCGAGACGGGCACAGGCTTGCGTCGCGTTCGGCGTTATTTCCGCCGGGTGGTTGAACTGGATGTTGATGTAAAGCGGTGCGAAGGCCTTGAGTCGCCGGACAAGGGCTTCGGTGATCCGTTGGGGGAGGGTACAGGGGATTCGGGTATGGATCCGGAGAATTTCCACGTGAGGGATCCCCCGAAGCGGCTTTAAAATGTCTTCGATGAGATGGTCGTCCGAAAGCAGAAAGGGATCACCTCCCGACAGAATGACATCCCGAATAGCCGGGGTTTCCTGGATATAGGCGATCCCGTTGTCAACAGTGCCGGGTTTCATCGCGTTCGACTTTCCGACCTGTCGCTTCCGCATGCAGTGACGGCAGAAGAGGGCGCATTGGGAGGACACCAGGAAGACCACTCTGTCAGGATAGCGGTGGATCAGGCCGGGCACGGGCGACTGGGCTTCCTCCGCCAAAGGGTCGGCTTCGGGAAGGGTGTCTTCCAGTTCTGCCGGATCCGGAATTGCCTGTCGCCAGATGGGATCGCCGGGTTCGCGGATCAGGGAGAGAAAATAGGGATTGATCCGCATGGGGTATTGGTCGATAACGGGCAAAACGGTTTTTCGGGCGACGGGAAACCTGCGGCAGAGTTCATCGGCCGAGGTGACGCTTTCCGCGAGAAGATCCTGCCAGGGTCGATCGTTCATCATGCCTGAGTGTTGAAAGGATTGAATCGGGTGTCGATGTCGTAGACATCGATCCCCTCCCGACGTTTGAGAAAATTGACGATGCCGTAAGTAAACGGCGTCATGAGCGCTTCATAGACCGACTTGACGAGCCATTGGGTGGCGACAGCGGTGATGATGCCTGAAGGCGGGATCGTTCCTGCAAAGGCCAGGGTGATGAAAACGGTCGAATCGAGCCCCTGACCGACCAGTGTCGAGCCGATGGTCCGGGTCCAGAGCCAGCGTCCTCCGGTGGCGATCTTCATTTTGGCCAGAATATAGGCGTTGGTGAATTCCCCAACCAGGTAAGCGGCAAAGGAGGCCGCCAGCAGGCGGGGCGTATATCCCAGAATCCGGTCGTAGGCGGACTGGGCGTCCCAGAAGCCGGCTGCCGGCAGCGTACCCCCGATCCATATGGCCGCGACGGCGATCAGGTTGCAGCAGAACCCGAGCCAGATCACCCGGCGGGCCTGACGATATCCGTAGACTTCCGTCAGAATGTCGCCGACAATGTAGCTGACGGGAAAAATGATGACGGCTGCCGGCAGGATCCAACCTGCGAAGCTGATCAACTTGACGGCGATGATATTGGCAGTGATGAGAGCGGTGATAAAAACGGCGGTCGTCGCAATGAACCATTGGGAATAAGAACCCTCAGCCGGTTTTTCCGGAAAGGGGTTGGCACTGGTCATGAAATCTTCCTTCGGTTGATGATAAAAAAACGGCCGGAGCCGTGCTCCGGCTTGATCAAAGGATTCGTCGGTCCTTCATACAGACTCCGGCTGAAAATTTCAAGAGAAGGGCTTTTCAATACTTAACTCAACTTTCGACTTTGACAGGCCGTATCTATTCGCTCACATCATGAAAATCGAAAGTCGAATCAATATATATCCGGCATCTTCTCCCGGAGCTCGTTTTGCCACACAACGGCCTCGGCATCGCTGGGGGCCCGCCAGTCGCCGCGAGGGGAAAGGGATCCGCCCGAGCCCACCTTGGGTCCGTTGGGAACGGCCGATCGTTTGAATTGGCTGATTTTGAAGAATCGGTAGACAAAAAGATCGAGCCATTTCCTGATTTCGGAGAGGTCGTACTGATGCCGTTTTTGCGGGGGAATCAGATCGGACCACCGGCCCCGGCCCGCATCGCTCCAGGCGTGATGGGCGAGAAAAGCGACCTTGCTGGGCGCAAACCCGTAGCGGGTGATGTAAAAGAGATTGAAGTCCTGGAGTTCGTAGGGTCCGATCTTCTCTTCGGTTCGCTGGGCCGGTTGTTCAGCGTTTTCGGCACCGGCGGGGATCAACTCGGGCGAAATCTCGGTGTTCAGAACGGCCGCGAGCACTTCACCGGTTTCATCGTCGAACTGCCGGGTTTCGACGACCCATCGGATGAGGTGCTGGATCAAGGTCTTGGGCACCGAGGCATTGACGTTATAGTGGGACATGTGATCCCCGACGCCGTAAGTGGCCCACCCCAGAGCAAGCTCACTCAGATCGCCGGTGCCCAGGACCAGGGCGTGGTGAAGGTTGGCCAGACGGAAAAGATGGGAAGTCCGCTCCCCAGCCTGAACATTTTCGAAGGTGACGTCGTAAACCGGCTGATTCCGGGCAAAGGGATGATCGATGTCCCGCATCATCTGCATGGCCGACGGTCGGATGTCGAGTTCCGCGGCCGATACCGCCAGTGCCGCCATCAGCCTGAGGGCGTTTTCATGCGTGGCACGACTGGTGGCGAACCCGGGCATGGTGTAGGCGAGAATGTTCTTCCGGGGCAGGCCCAGGCGATCCATGGTCCTGGCGGCCACGATGAGGGCCTGAGTGGAGTCGAGCCCCCCGGAAACGCCGATCACCACCCGATCGATGCCCGATGCGGCAAGCCGCTTCATCAGGCCGTGGACCTGGATGTTGTAGGCCTCGTAACAGCGTTCGTCGCACTTGTCGGCCTCGCTGGGAACGAATGGAAAGCGCTCCACCCGACGGATCAGGGGAATGTCTCCGGTTGGAACGGCAAAATCGAAGGGAATCCGGCGAATGCCGGCAAGCCGGTCCCGATGAACGCCCACGGCGTCGTTGAAACTCGTCGTCCGCATCCGCTCCTGAACCAGGAGCTCCAGATCGATGTCCGCCAGCACGATCTGTTCGGTGTCGGAAAAGCGCTCCGATTGGGCCAGAAGTTCGTTGTTTTCATAAATCAGCGCATAACCGTCCCAGGCAAGATCCGTGGTCGACTCCCCGGGCCCGGCGGCGGAGTATAAATAGGCGGCCAGACATCTGCCCGACTGAACGGCGCAGAGGTTTCGTCGGTAATCGGCTTTGCCCACGGTGATGTTGCTGGCCGAGAGGTTGGCCAGAACCGTGGCGCCGGCAAGAGCAGTGTAGGTCGACGGGGGGATGGGGGTCCAGACATCTTCGCAGATCTCCACGGCCAGGCAAAAACCGGGAAAATTGTCGGCCTCGAAGATCAAATCGGCGCCGAAGGGAACGGTATGTCCCATCAGGCGAACCTCCCGGGAGACGGCGTTCATTCCGGAGGTGAACTGTCGCTTTTCGTAAAACTCCCGATAATTGGGAAGATAGGTCTTGGGAACGACACCCAGGATTCGTCCTCGGTAGATCACCACGGCGCAGTTGAAAAGCTTCCCCTCGAAGCGCAGTGGCGCTCCCACGATAAGGAGCGGCGAGAGGCTCCGGCTGCCCTCCACCACCTGGAGGAGCGCCGAGGCCGTAACCGATAGCAGGGCCTCCTGATGAAACAAATCTTCATTGGAATAGGCCGAGAGTCCCATCTCCGGAAATAGCGCCACGGCGGCACGGGATTCGGAAGCCTTTCGGGCGAGATCCAATGTCCTTCGGGTGTTGAAGACCGGGTCGGCGACCCGGAGCGTCGGCAGGCAGACTGCCGCCCGGATGAAGCCGTGAGTATAGATGGAATGGAATGGATGGCTCAAGGGGTCCTCCATCAGTTATCCTGGATGCCGGAGTCACGAACGGACAACTCCTCGATCAGCGCCTGAAGGGATTCGACGTCAAATACATAGGTTTTCCGGCAGAATTCACAGGTGAGTTCGACAGGCTCATGCCTCTGGATCAGGGTTTCAATCTCCTTTCTGCCGAGGGCGATGAGCGCCTTTGCGAACCGCTCCCGGTTGCAGGTGCATCGAAAGGTGAGCGCTCGTTTTTCCAATACGTCAATCGGAATGCCTTCGAAGATTTTGTCGAGAATCTCCTCGGGCGTCAGGCTTGCATGAAGCATTTCAGTGACGGGGGGGAGCGTTTCAATTCGTCGCGACAGGGTGTCGATGACGGTCTCATCCGCCGGCGGTAAGGTTTGGATCAGGAATCCGCCGGCTGCGGTAATTCCTGACGCATCGGCGAAAACACCCAGACCGACGGCAGAGGGAATTTGTTCCGATTCCAGAAGATAATAGGCAATATCCTCAGCGATCTCACTGGTATAAAGGTGAACGATCCCACGGTAAGGCTCCTTCACCCGCAGATCTTTGGTGACGGTGAGCAGCCCCGCTTTTCCCAGGGCGCCGGCCACGTCGAACTTGCCTCCGGCAGGCGGCAGGTCCACATGAGGATTGCCCACGTATCCCCTTACGCCGCCGTCGCTGTCGGCTTCCACAACTATCTTTCCAAGGGGGCCGTTGCCCTCGAACTTCAGTGCCGTCCGTTGACCGGTTTTCATGAGCGCCCCCATGAGCGCTCCGCCGGTGAGGGCTCGACCCAGGGCTACGGCTGCCGTTGGATATACGTCGTGGCGACGGCAGGCCTCCCGGACCAGACGGGTGGTAATGCAAGCCAAACCTCGAACGTTATCGTGCCGGGCGACGACCCGAACCAGGTAATCTCTCACGACGCTCTCCTTTGAACGGGTTGATTTTCATGTCTTTGAGATTACTACAGCGCATCCTTTAAAAGTCAACCCTCAACTTCCGGGTTTCGTCAGGGGGACAGCTTTAGAGGCTGAAGACTGAAGACTGAAGGCTGAAGGGGCTAAATGCCCCATTCGTCACAGGCGTACCCCTTCAGCCTTCAGTCTTCGGCCTTCAGCCTCTTTATGCCAACGACATGGAGCGCAGGCTGTCATGAACACCGAAAGTTGACGTCAACCTTTGAAATTGCAAAATTATGATTATTTTGGGGAAAGTATGCAGCATCCCATTATCGCTCAACGGAAAATCCAAAAAGGAGAAAAGATGAGCATTAAAATCGGCATCAATGGTTTTGGAAGAATCGGTCGCGTGGTGTTCAGGGCCGCCATGAAACATCCGGATATAGAGGTCGTCGGCATCAACGACCTCACCAACGCCGCCACCATGGCCCACCTCCTCAAGTATGATTCGGTCCACGGTCGCCTGGACGTCGACGTCGTCGCAAAAGAAGGCGCCATCGTAGTGGATGGGCAGGAGATTCCATACACCGACATCAAGGATCCGGCCCAGCTGCCCTGGAAGGATCTGGGCGTCGACGTCGTAGCGGAATGCACCGGTTTTTTTCGGGACCGGGACGGCGCCGGCAAGCATCTCATCGCGGGGGCACGGAAGGTCGTCATCTCCGCGCCGGCTCAAAATCCCGATGTTACCATCGTCATGGGGGTCAATGATCATGAATACCGACCCGATCAGCACCACATCATATCCAACGCCTCATGCACCACCAACTGTCTCGCGCCGGTGGCAAAGGTCCTCAACGAAAGCTTCGGCATCAACCGGGGTCTCATGACGACCATCCATTCCTATACCGGCGATCAGCGGCTGCTCGACTTTCCCCACAAGGACCTGCGGCGGGCCCGGGCTGCGGCGCTTTCCATGATTCCGACCACCACCGGCGCGGCCAAGGCGGTGGCGCTGGTGCTCCCGGATCTTTCGGGCAAGCTCAACGGCCTGGCTATCCGCGTTCCCACACCCAATGTATCCCTGGTCGACTTCGTGTGCACTGTTGCGAAATCGGGGGTGACGGTGAGCGACGTCAACAGCGCCCTCAAGGAAGCCTCCGAGAACGCCCTGAAAGGGATCCTGGGGTACAGCGAACTCCCCCTGGTGTCGACGGACTACAATGGGTGCGAACTGTCATCCGTAGTGGATGCACCGAACACTTACACCGTGGGCGACATGGTAAAGGTCCTCTCATGGTACGATAACGAGACCGGGTATTCCAATCGGATGGTGGATCTTGCCGCCATGGTCGGCGCGTCCCAGTAAGGTCTCCGATCATGGTGTTGAGTATGGTTTGAATTTGTCGGGCTCGTTTTTCCGTTGTCGGTCAAACGCGCCCGGTCATCTGTAAAAAGGAGGGGGCGTATCCGTGACCATAGGCGCATACAAGGCGATTATTTTTGACCTGGACGGTACCCTGATCGATTCGGCAGCCGACGTGGGAGATGCCGTCAACCGGGTTTTGAGCCGATACGGCTTTCTCGAGCACCCCGGGGCCGCTTATTATCGGTTCATGGGCGACGGCGTGGTCGAATTGATGCGGCGAGCGCTTCCGGAAAAGGCCCGGTCGTCGGAGCGAGTCCAGGCGGGCGTCCAGGCGTTCTTTCGGGAGTACGAGGGGTGCTGGCATCATCATTCCCGACCCTACCCCGGCGTTCCAGAGCTCCTGGACGGACTTTCCGAAAGGGGGGTCCGGCTCTCGGTCCTCTCCAACAAACCGCATGCCTTCACCACGGCTTTTGTGGAGCGATTTTTTCCGGAATGGACCTTTGCAGCGGTATTCGGTCAACGGGAAGGGGTGCCGAGAAAGCCCGATCCTGCAGCAGCTCTCGAGATCGCCGATGGGATGGGGATTTCCCCTGCGGCGGTTCTCTTCCTGGGAGATACGCCCACGGACATGAGGACGGCCAGAGCCGCCGGCATGTTTTCCGTCGGTGCCTGCTGGGGGTTCCGGTCGCCGTCCGAGCTCTCGGCGGGCGGGGCTGAAAGCCTGATCCGCCATCCCATGGAGCTGCTGCGCTTTTTTGATGATCCCATCCCCTGATCATTTGACATTCCATCGGTTTTCATCCTAATTTGAATTTTTCAGGCGGGTCATCCAAAAATTTCAATGCGAGGAAACCATAAAGATGAAAAACGGTCAATGTCCGAAGTGTGGTTCTAAAGAAATCTATTCCGGTGCCGACATCCCCCTCAAAAGCGGTCCCTTCTCCAGCAACGCCATTCCCATCGGTCTGATGTCGGTGGCCGCTTTGGACAATTATGTCTGTGCGGCTTGCGGGTTGGTGGAGAGTTATATCGCCGATCCATCCAAGTTGGAAGAGGTGACCCGGCGATGGAACAAGGTTGATCCAGGCGGCGGCAAAAAATAGCCTCAACTTTCGACTTTTATGATGGTGACCGGATCCTCTGTGGCAGGATATTTGAGAAATAGCTTTGCAACCGCAAAAGGAATGATGGGGACAGGGCCCATATGAGAGAAAATACCGGCTTTCAGCCGTTCAGGGGAATCCGTCGTTTTGCGGCTATCAGCCGGGTCCTGGCCAGGCACGGCTATGGAAATGTGGCGGATCGCGTATTCAGACGGACGGCGGCGGACGAGCGTAACCATCCAGAAAAAAAAGGAATGCCTCGACCAGCGTTCCATTCACCCGTCCGCATCCGCCGGATAATGGAGGAACTCGGTCCGAGTTTCATCAAGCTGGGACAATTGATGAGTGTGCGGGCGGACGTCTTTCCGCCGGAATACACGGACGAGTTCAAGAAGCTTCAGGACAGCGTCCCGCCGGTGCCGTTCACGGCCATCCGGGACGTGGTGGAAGGCGAACTGGGCGCCCCCCTTGAACGGATTTTTTCGGAGTTTCACCCTGAAGCCATGGCCGCGGCCTCCGTCGCTCAGGTTCATGAGGCGCGCCTCATGAACGGCGACCGGGTGGCCGTCAAAGTGATCCGCCCGGGTATCGAGGGAACGATCCGGGAAGACATCCGTGTAATGTACTATTTTGCGGAAAAGCTGGAAAAGCTGTTCGAGTTCCTCCGAATCATCGGCGCTGTGAACCTGGTCCGGGAGTTCGAACGGACGGTCTTCCGGGAACTCGACATGTACATAGAGGCCGGCAACATCGAGAAATTTTCGGCCAATTTTTCGGACAGCGACGAGATCTACACGGCACGGGTCTACTGGGCGCACACCGCCCGTTCCGTTTTGGTCATGGAATATATCGACGGTATCAAGATGGACCAGGTGGACCTGATCCGCCAAGCGGGCATCGATCCAAAGGAAGTCGCCATGATCGGTCTCAGGTCCTTTTCCCGTCAACTGATGGATTTCGGATTTTTCCACGCCGATCCCCACCCCGGCAACACCATCGTGATGTACGACGGTCGCGTCAGTCTGGTCGATTTCGGGATCATCGGCTACCTGGACGAAGAGACCATGATGCAGGTGGCCAACATATTTCTCGGGTATGCCGAACATGACTACGACATGATCATGGACGCCTTCAGGGAGGCCGGCCTCGTTGACGACGACGTTATCGACTTCAAGCGGTTCCGAACGGATCTCAAGGACATGAGCGAACCCTTCTACGGTCGCTCTCTTCAGACCATCTCCGTGAAGGATGTCTACGAACAGGTCATGCGGCTGGCCTACAAGTACCGCATCCGGCTTCCCCGGAACCTTCTTCTTCTGCTCAAAACCTTCGTTCAGACGGAGGCTCTGGGAAAGATTCTTGGAAGTGACGCCAGTATACTGGAGGTCACGCGGCCCTATGCCCGGAACCTGCTGCAACGGGGTTACGACGCCCGGAAGCTTTTGAAGAATATGGGCCGGGATACGCGATCCATGGGTGCCTATCTGAAGATGATGCCCCGGTTCGCCCACGCCATCTTCAAGCGGACCGCCGAAGGAAAACACCGCATCGAGATTCGTCACAGCGGCTTCGACCCTGCAATCGGACGATTCGAACGGGGTCTCAACCGGGCCGTGGTGGGCATGATCATCGCCGCCTCGACCATCGCAGGCTCCCTGGTGCTCAATTCACCGAACGGGATTATGAACATCACCCTGGGCGGATTCACTGTTTCTCTCACCATCCTCCTTGGCATGACCGGTTACTCCATCGCCACGCTTCTGGGCCTCTGGCTCATCATCTCCATCTTCCGGTCGGGAAAGATGTAAGGCGCCTCTCGGCATGCCGCACCGGCCGCGTTCCATTCTCGTTAACGACATCACGCGTTTTCGAAGGAAAACAGCCGCCCCTCTGAAAAGTGTTATCCGGCCGGCCTCACCCATATCGAGCAGCGTCATTTCATACACGTTTCGGTTGACAGTTGACTGCGAGCATAATATATTCCAAAATAACGATATATGGGGTGATCATGAAAGAATTTATCAAAGTCATGAAGGCGCTTTCGGATCCCAATCGGGTGAAGATGATCAAATTACTGCAACGCCGGATTTTGTGTGTCTGCGAAATCCAGGCCGCGCTAGGTATTGCCCAGTCTTCGGTCAGCAAGCATCTCAAAATACTGGAAGAGGCGGGACTGATCTTTTTTTCGAAGGACGGCTTGTGGGTCAATTATCAATTGGCCGACGGCTCGAAAAGCCCCTATGCATCGAGTCTTCTCGGCAACCTTCGCCATTGGCTGGAGGCGGATCCGGAAGTGGTTTGTCTGATGGAACGGCTTCCGGATATCCGTCGTGAAATCATATGCGGCGACTGACGTCTTACGGTCAATATATCGCTATATGACGTAATATAGATTGAAATCGGGTCGTAACCTGTTTTTTCACGGACGATACAGCCGGGTTTTTCCGGCGTCTTGGGGGCCGAAGCCTCGAGCCGATCTGAAAAACTCATGCGAATCGGGTTGACAGCCGCTATGCGGGATCGTAAAAAAAGTAACGTACGTTACGTTCTGCTATTTTTCAATGAGGAGCCCCGATGGCGGTGACGATGGAGGATTCACCGAAAAGGAGTGCCGACCGTAAATATGTCGGCAGAATTTTAGCGGTTCGCGGGAGTGTCGTCGATATCGCCTCCGCGGAGTCCGTACCGCCCATCAACACCTTGTTCCGGGCCGGAGAAAACGACGGCGTATTCATCGAAACGGCCGTTCACCTGGATGAGCATACCTTTCGGGGCATCGCCCTTACTGCAACGGCGGGGCTGGCACGCGGCGACGCGGCGTGGAGTGACGGGGAGACCCTGAAGGTGCCGGTGGGCAAATCCCTCCCCGGCCGCATGTTCAATCTTTTCGGTGTTCCCATCGACGGCAATGAAGCCCCCGAAAACGTCGTCCTTCGCTCCATTCACCGTCAACCCATTGACCTGGCGCGACGCGTAACGACCGAAACGGTTTTTCATACGGGCATCAAGGCCATCGACCTCCTGGCCCCATTGGAGCGCGGCGGGAAGGCGGGCCTGTTCGGAGGCGCCGGGGTTGGAAAGACCGTGGTGATCACGGAACTCATCCACAACATGGTCGGAAAACACAAGGGTATGAGTATCTTCTGCGGTATCGGCGAGCGATGTCGGGAAGGGGAGGAACTCTACCGGGAAATGAACGCAGCCGGCGTCCTGAAGAATACGGTCATGGTATTCGGTCAGATGAACGAACCGCCGGGCGCCCGGTTCAGGGTAGGACATGCGGCCCTGACCATGGCCGAATATTTTCGGGACGATCTGGATCAGGATGTACTGCTCCTCATCGACAATATTTTCCGATTCATCCAGGCAGGCTCGGAATTGTCCGGGCTTCTGGGGCGGCTTCCCTCCCGAATGGGGTATCAGCCGACACTGGCGACGGAGCTGGCCGAGCTGGAGGAGCGGATCGCCAGCACGCGGATGGCCGCCATCACCTCCATTCAGGCGGTGTATGTTCCTGCCGACGATCTCACGGACCCTTCCGCCGTTCATACCTTTTCCCACCTTTCGGCATCCATCGTCCTTTCCCGAAAACGGGCCGGCGAAGGCTTTTATCCGGCCATGGACCCTCTCCAGTCCCGCTCCGCCATGCTGCAGCCGAGGATTGTGGGAAAAGATCACTATGACGTGGCCCGGGAGGTCATCAAAACCCTGGCCGTTTACGAAGAGCTGAAGGACATTATTGCCATGCTGGGGCTCGAAGAACTCTCAAGGGAGGACCGCCGGATTGTGTCCAGGGCAAGGCGCCTGGAGCGTTTTTTGACCCAGCCTTTTTTTACCACTTACCAGTTCACCGGGTACGAGGGCCGTATGGTGGACATAGAAGATACGGTTTCAGGGTGCGCGCGCATCCTCGATGATGAATTCTCTGAGTACCCTGAACAATCGCTCTATATGATTGGATCCATAGATGAGGCCAAAAACAGATGAGGCCAAAAACGCAACAAGAAACGGAAAATGATTGCTTGGTGAATGCCCGTGGAATTGACAATCCATCAGCCGTCCGAAATTTTCCTGAACGATGCGGCCGTCAAGGTCAAGGCCGAGAGCCCGGCAGGGTGTTTCACCCTTTTGCCCCGTCATATCGACATGGCGACAGCGCTGGTTCCCGGGATACTCTCTTATGAAACGCCTGAAGGCCGGGAGGTGTTTGTGGCTTTGATCGGCGGCATTCTGGTCAAACAGGGGAACAGTGTCACCGTTGCTACGCAAATGGCGGTTGAGGGGCCGCTGGGGGACCTGAAAAATGCCGTTGACGTCATGATCCGCGAGGAAGACGACAGAGATCGCAAGACACGTGCGGCCGTGGCCAGGCTGGAAGCGGATTTTGTTCGACGCTTCATGGAGTTCCGCAAAAATGCCTGAAAAATTGACCCGATCATCAAAGGCTTTCATCCACGATGTGGATCGACGGGAAAAACGGAAAATTCATGCACGCCGCAAAAAATCAGACGAAGTCTGGTTTGGCCTGGGGGTGTTCGGATTGGTGGGCTGGTCCGTGGCCGTTCCGGCGGTATTGGGTATTTTTGTCGGCATCTGGATCGACCTGAAATGGCCCGGCCCCCCCTCGTGGACCCTGATGCTGATGCTGATCGGTGTGATCATCGGGTGCATCAACGCGTGGTGCTGGATTTCCCGTCAACGAAACATCATCACTCGGGAGATGAATAATGACGAGGAGTGATCTGCTGCGCTGGGGATTGGCTGCGATGTGGGGCCTGGGGATCGGGGGCTTTTATTTTTACGGCCTCTGGTGGACCCTTGCCGGACTGTCTAAAAGTACGAAACCCGGACGTTGGCTGGCCGTCAGTTACATGGTCCGGGTGAGCGTGGCAATGCTGGGGTTCTGGCTCGTCGTTCGAAACGATCTGATATGCTTTTTCATTACCCTGGCGACATTTTTTCTGATGCGTTTCATCTTGACCCGAACGCTCGGGCCCCCGGAGGGCAATCCCGAAAAATTCATCGGGAGCGAGCAGACCTGAGGAGGGCGATATGGAAATCACCCCGGACACGATCGTCTATTGGTCTTGTGGTCCCTTTACCCTGAACGCGACCCTTCTGTTTACCTGGCTGGTAATGACGGTTATGAGCTTCGGTTCCTGGCTGGTGACGCGACGTCTCACCTCGAGTGTTCGCATTTCACCATGGCAGAACCTGCTGGAATCCATTGTCGCGGGTATGAAACGGCAACTGGACGCGGTGTCGAAAACCAGAACCAGGGAATTGTTTCCGTTTGTGGGGACGCTGTTTTTGTTTATCGCGATCTCCAATCTCCTGTCGGTGGTCCCCGGGTTCAGATCGCCGACGGGATCCCTGTCCACAGCGGCCGCCCTGGCGGTCTGCGTGTTTTTGGCAGTTCCCGTTTTCGGTATTTCAAAGGTGGGCTTCGTCTCCTATCTTTTGAATTATCTGCGGCCTACGCCCTTGATGCTGCCGTTTAACGTCATGGGGGAGTTGAGCCGGACTCTGGCCCTGGCCGTCCGCCTCTTTGGAAACATGATGAGCGGCTCCATGATCGGCGCTATTCTATTGATGATCGCCCCCTTGGTGTTTCCGGTGCTCATGCAGGTGCTGGGGCTTTTGACGGGAATGGTTCAAGCCTATATTTTTGCCGTTCTGGCTGCGATTTACATCAGTGCCGGCATGACGGTGGGAGAGCGGAAGAAAACCACTTGAAAGGAGAGACGGTTATGGACAACCTGGGATGGGTTGCGATCATATCGATTTTAACGGCGGGGATGTGTATGGCTGTCGGCAGCATCGGCCCGGCCATCGGTGAAGCCCGTGCGCTGGTTCAAGCCCTGAATTCCATTGCCCAACAACCTGACGAGACCGGCACGATCACCCGAACGCTGTTCGTGGGCATGGCCATGGTGGAATCGACGGCGATTTACTGTTTTGTGGTCGCCATGATCCTGATTTTCGCCAATCCGTTCTGGACGTACTTCATTTCCGGGATAAAGGGATAGCCTTGCTGTTCGACGGTTTTACGATACTGGCTCAGATCCTGAATTTCGTCATCCTGGTGTTGTTGCTGAAACGGTTTCTTTACGCACCCATCCTTCAGGCCATGGCGGAACGAAAAGCGCGGATCGCGGCCGCCATGGACCAGGCAAAGGCCGCCGAGAAGGAAGCACGGAAACGATCAAAGGAACTCGTCAGGGAAAGACAAGCCCTCGCCGACGCGAAAACACGCTTGCTGGCCGAGGCCAGGGAAGACGCCCGCCGATGGCGGCAAAACGCCATAGAGGATATGAAGCACGAGGTGGATGAGCTCCGCCGGTCATGGGAGGATCGGCTCCGTCAGGACCGTGAGATTTTCCTGAACCATCTCAAGGTTCAGGTTGCCGGCCAGGTCATGCGGATCAGCGGGAAGGTGTTGAGCGACCTTGCGGATGAGCGCCTTGAAAACCGCCTGGTTGAAGTCCTGGCGGATCGACTTTCCCGGGAAAAGGCCGGGCTTTCGATCCATGACGTTTCCGGGGAGGTGAGGGTCCAGTGCGGGATTACGATGACGCCCTCCCAGAGGAAAGCCCTTTGCGGAAAAATCAAGGACCTCTTTCCGGCCGTACAAAGCGTTTCCATCGAAAAAAAATCGGACCTCGGTTTTGGCCTGAGGCTGACGGCGGGAGACAAGAAGATGGAGTGGAACCTGACCCACTACCTGGAGGAACTTGAACAGGTTGTTTTAACGGCGCTGTCGCCGGGAGACCGGGAGAATGAATGACGGAGAATGATCTGAACACTCTCCTGACGGCAATTGACGGAGCGGTTGAACAGGCGCTTGAGGAAATGACGCCGAGCACCGTCCCCGAAGAGATCGGGCGCGTCAGGATGCTGGGGCCGGGAATTGCCTGGGCCGAAGGACTCCCGGGTGTCAAGGCCGAGGAGCTGCTCTATCTGGGCTCCCAGGTGGCCGGCATGGCCCTGGATCTCCTGCCCGACCGGGTGGGGATCATTCTTTTGGGAGCTTCCCGGGCATTGCGGGCCGGCGAAGAAGTCACGCGCACCGGCGGCGTGCTGGACATCCCTGTGGGATCCGATTTTGTCGGCAGGGTGATCGATCCCCTGGGAAACCCGCTGGACGGCAAAGGCCCCGTGAATAGCATCTCTCGTGCCCCCGTATTCAGGGAGGCGCCCAGAATCCTGGACCGGGCTGCCGTTGAACGACCGCTTCAGACCGGTCTGAAGGTGGTGGATGCGCTGATTCCCGTCGGTCGTGGACAGCGGGAGTTGATCCTGGGGGACCGCCAGACGGGAAAGACGGCCCTTGCGGTGGATACCATTCTCCATCAGAAGGGCAAAGGCCTGACGTGCATATACTGCGCCGTCGGTCAGAGAAGCTCGGGAGTCGCCAAAGTGGTGGATGAACTGGAGCGGCACGGCGCCATGGGTTACAGCATCGTCATGGTGGCCGAAGGGGACGATCCGCCGGGCCTTCAGTACATCGCACCCTATGCCGCCACGACCCTGGCGGAGTATTTCATGCACGAAGGGCGCGACGTCCTTGTCGTCTATGATGATCTGACGCGGCATGCACTGGCATACCGGCAGCTGTCCCTCCTCCTCCGGCGTCCGCCCGGTCGCGAGGCCTTTCCGGGGGATATTTTTTACGTTCATTCGAGACTCCTGGAAAGAGCCACGCACCTGAAACCGGAACTGGGCGGCGGATCCCTGACCGCCCTTCCCATTATCGAGACAGAGGCTGAGAACATCTCCGCCTATATTCCGACAAACCTGATATCGATCACCGACGGTCAGATCTACCTCTCCCCGGGGCTTTTTCACCGCGGTTTTCTTCCCGCGGTGGATGTGGGAAAATCCGTCTCACGGGTCGGCGGAAAGGCCCAAATCGCCGCATATCGGAAAGTTGCCGGGGATTTGCGGCTTTCTTATACCCAGTTTCATGAACTGGAATCTTTTGCTCGTTTCGGGACCCGGCTTGACGAACAGACCCAAAAGACGCTGGATCACGGCAGACGGGTTCGGGAAATCCTCAAGCAGGACCGATTCAAGCCAATGACCGAAAGCGAGCAGATCGCCGTCCTTCTGGCCGTGACCCGGGGGCTCATGGATGATCTGCCCATAGACGCCATGGCGAAAATGGAGCGGGCCATCGTGGAACAGATCCGAAACGATCCCGGCGCCGTTGAAGCGGTCTTGACCGCCGGGGGCGGAGGTGACGGTGTCTGGGAGGATCTCGTTTCGTGGTTGAAGACGGCAATTGCGGCGACAGGAGGCGATGATGCAGACATTGGAGGCCCTGGGAAGGAAAATCCGGACCGCCCACGACCTGCTGGGGGTGGTCAAGACCATGAAGAGCCTGGCCGCCGTAAGCATCCGGCAGTATGAACGAGCGGTCGAATCCCTGGAAGCGTATCGTCGCGTCATTGACGCCGGCTGGCGGGTCCTGTTGCGCCATGGCGTAGCAGATGTTCGTGAAAGTCCCTTGAAGGGAGCCGTGTGCATGATCATTGCTTCGGATCAGGGGATGTGCGGACAGTTCAACGAGGCAATCCTGAAGCACGCCCTGGCACAGGCTCCCGGGCTTGCGGGAGAGGGATCGGAACTCGCCTTCTGGACCTTTGGAGAGAAACTTCGAGGCGCCCTGGCCGATGCCGGGTATCGGGATCAAGGCCATTTTGCCGCTCCCGGCAGCCTTTCCACCATCCACGAGAAGGTTCGGGCGGTGATCCAACGGATTGAGCAGTGGCGATCGGAAAAGGGAACCGAACACTTTTATATCTGTCATAACGTGGTCATCGAAAGAGGCGGCTATCGACAGGTCTGTGTCCGGCTCCTGCCCTTGGACAGGACGTGGGCGCTTGCCCACGCCAGGGAAAAATGGCCCGGCCGGTGTATCCCCATGCTTGGCCTGCCGGGGAATCTCATGTTCAAACATCTTTTGCGACAATACCTGTTCGCTGCGTTATTCCGCGCCTTTGCCCAATCCCTGGCCGGTGAAAACGCGGCGCGACTGATGGCCATGCAGGCGGCCGAAAAAAACATTCTGGAGCTTCTCGACAATCTTCAGGCCGGTTTCCGGGAATTGCGACAGAATTCCATTACCGACGAACTCCTGGATATCATCTCCGGGTTCGAGGCCTTGAACGACGAAAACCCCGCCCTGTAACGAAAAACGATTCCTTTTGATCGCTCTTTTTGCTGCCCGGGTATCCGCGCACTGCGGCGGTGCTCAAGGCGGCCGTGCGATGCATTACCGGTGTTCGCGGGTTTTTGTAAAAACGACCTCCGGCCACTGTTCCGCCACGAATTCGATCCGCCATTCCCCATCGGCCAGAAAGGTCAGGTTCCCTTCCGCATCCAGCGCCAGGTGCGCCTGGTTGGCCCGTTCGAAGGCCGAGAGTCGCTTCGGGTCGTCGCACTTCACCCAGCGGGAGGCGACATAGTCCACGTGTTCATAAACGGCATCCACGCCATACTCGGCCTTGAGCCGCGCCATGGTGACGTCGAACTGCAAAATGCCCACCGCCCCCAGGATGAGGTCGCTTCCCATGAGCGGGCGAAACAACTGAACCGCGCCTTCCTCCACCAACTGCGTCAACCCCTTCCTGAGTTGCTTGGATTTCAGGGGGGATTTCAGCTGTACGCGGCGAAAATGCTCCGGGGCGAAATTCGGGATGCCGGTGAAGCTGAGCGGCTCTTTTTCCGAAAAGGTGTCGCCGATTTTGATCGTCCCGTGGTTGTGAATGCCGATGATGTCGCCGGGCCAGGCCTCCTCTACGGCAGTGCGATCCTGCGCCATGAACATGATCGGATTGGCGATGAGGATATCCTTGTCGATGCGGTGGTGACGCACCCGCATCCCCTTCTGAAATCGGCCCGAACAGACGCGCAGGAAGGCGAGCCGATCGCGGTGGGCCGGGTCCATGTTGGCTTGAATCTTGAAGACAAAACCGGAAAACGGCTCTTCCCCGGGAAAGACCGTTCGGGTTGTCGCCTGCCTGGGAAGCGGGCCGGGTGCGATCTCCACAAAGGTGTCCAGGAGCTCGCGTACACCAAAATTGTTGACGGCGCTGCCGAAGAAGACCGGAGTCTGGCTTCCTTTGAGGAAATCCTGAAGGTCAAACGGGTTGGCCGCCCCCTCCAGCAGGGCCACGTCCTCCCGCAGTTCATCGGCCTGGCGGCCCAGGATCTCGTCCAGTATCGGATCGCCGAGGTCCCGGATGGTGACACTGTCGTCGGGGAGGCGCTCCCGGCCGGGCGTGAAAAGGGTCAATTCCCTGCGGTGGATGTTGTATGTACCCTTGAATCTTTTGCCCATGCCGATGGGCCAGGACAGGGGCGCGCATTCAATCTGCAAGGTTTCTTCGATATCGCCCAGGATGTCCAGAGGCGGCATGCCTTCACGATCGAGCTTGTTGACAAAGGTCAGGATGGGGGTGTTGCGCATTCGGCAAACCGCCATCAGTTTTCGGGTCTGGGCTTCGACCCCCTTGACGCTGTCGATGACCATGACGGCGCTGTCCACGGCGGTGAGCACCCGGTATGTGTCTTCTGAGAAATCCTGATGCCCCGGGGTGTCCAGAAGATTAATTTCGAAATTGCGGTAATCGAACTTCATGACCGAGCTGGTCACCGAAATGCCGCGCTCCCGTTCGATAGCCATCCAGTCGCTGGTGGCGTGGCGGCTGGCCTTTCGGGCCTTCACCGATCCGGCCATTTGGATAGCCCCGCCGAAGAGCAGCATTTTCTCTGTGAGGGTCGTCTTGCCGGCGTCCGGGTGACTGATGATCCCGAAGGTGCGCCGGCGGTCGATTTCCTGGTTTTGTGATTTGGAGGACGGGTGATTCATGGTGTTGATTTTTTTCCTGATTGTTAAAACGGGCGTTCGCGGCGGCCGTCAATATTGATCGAAGCGGCGCGGTATGCCGCGCAACCGTTGGGTTGACGAAAACGAGTTGAAACTGTCGGGACTTCAGGCGGGAACGTGAAACCGGATCTCCGCCGGTTTTTCCCGCATGATATTGATGATTTTCAGGGTGGTGTCGTGCTGGATACCGCGCTGTCGGGGATGGACTTTTTCATGAGGTGAATCATGCCGATCGGTTATGGAATAATAAGGTGATATGTTGAAAAAAGATTCATGTATTGTGTTTCATAAAGGGTATGGCGACATATGTCAAGTCAAGCCATTCCATCCCGCCGTCGGTTCATGCCGCATATCTTTCAGGACCGCTGCTTTCGGTTATATCGGCGCAGTTGAATGGAATCCATTGTTTTTTTATCCTCCCATGGTTATAACCACCGTGATTCAACCCGGTGTTCAGGGTTTGTTGCCATTATTGTGATACGAAGTTGAGGCCATTATCGGTATTGCCGAAGGGAGGATTACCCGGCGTTTTACCTTCTGCCGTGCCGGAGATCCTGAAACAACCGTCTATCCTCGCGTTGTTTGTCGAGGGGATTGAAGAAAGGAGAAACCCCACCATGAACCCTTTTAAAATGATGGCCTTTCTGCTGGGCGTTTTTTTGATGCCGGTCGTAACGGCCGCGGAAAACTGCCTCGACATGGACGCTTGTATGACCGAGGCCGTGCGTTCTGCGGCGGAGGATACCACTATCGGCGAATTGAGACGGCGGTGCGAGGCCTGCATCGAAAGCCAACGGGCCGAAAGCCCGCCTCTGGATGCTGAGCGTTTGTCCGATGAAAAGCCGTCTCCTATTGACACACGGAT
Organism: Desulfococcus multivorans; assembly: GCF_001854245.1. Classification (GTDB taxonomy): domain Bacteria; phylum Desulfobacterota; class Desulfobacteria; order Desulfobacterales; family Desulfococcaceae; genus Desulfococcus; species Desulfococcus multivorans. The sequence goes on from NZ_CP015381.1 coordinate 26,532, forward strand.
GAAAGAAGAGGCGGAAACCCGACAGATCGGGTTTGCCCTGACGACGCATCGCCCCAATTATGTTCTGCCCTTCGTTTACAACCATTCCCCCAACACCAGTGTCTACCCGGGGGACCTGTCCGAGGGAGACGTTGACAACACCGAAGTGAAGTTCCAGGTCAGTCTCAAATATCAGTTGATCGACAATATCTATAAAGACAACTGGCATGTCTATGTCGCCTATACCAACCTTTCCTATTGGCAGGCCTACAACAGTGACTATTCAAGCCCGTTTCGGGATACCAACCATGAACCCGAAGCGTGGCTGCAATATGATACCGACTGGGAACTCTTCTGGGGGATCAAGAGCCGGATGATTCAGGGGGGCTTCTCGCACCAGTCCAACGGACGTACCGAGCCTTTCTCCCGCAGCTGGAATCGGATTTTTCTCAACCTGGTATTTGAAAAGGAAAATCTCGCCGTTTCCATCAAGTCCTGGTACCGCATCCCGGAAGACGATGAAGACGACGACAATCCGGACATCGACCGGTATATGGGATATGGTGAACTGAATGCGGCTTATAAATGGGGGGACAACACCTTTTCCCTGGTGTTCCGGAACAACCTGAGAAGCTCCGGCAACAAAGGGGCCGTCGAGCTGGGATGGAGTTTCCCCCTCTACAAGAAGCTTAAAGGATATGTCCAATACTTCAACGGGTACGGCCAGAGCATCCTGGACTACAACGATTCGGCCAACACCATCGGCGTCGGCCTGGCGCTTTCGGATATCCTTTGAACTCAACTTTCGACTTTCATAGGCACCTCTATTCGTTATCCTGTCACCATCATGAAAGTCGAAAGTTGAACTTTTAATACGTTTTGCAGGGCTCACCCTCAGGCGGCCAACCTGGCCGCGATGGCGGCGACGTGTCGGCCCTGAAACCGGGCGGCGTCCAACTCGTTCCGGCTGGGCATCCGCTCACCCGAAACCCCGGCGATGGTTGATGCCCCGTAGGGGGATCCTCCGGTGATCTCGTCGATGCGCATCTGACCCTGAAAGGTGTAAGGCAAGCCCACGATTACGAAGCCGTGGTGGAGGAGCGTGATGTGGAACGAAAGAAGGGTCGATTCCTGTCCCCCGTGCTGGGTATTGCTGCTGGTGAAGACGCTGCCCACCTTGCCCACGAGGGCGCCATTGGCCCACAGCTGTCCCGTCGCGTCGAGGAACTGGCGCATCTGCCCGCACATGTTGCCGAACCGAGTGGGTGTCCCGAAAATGACGGCGTCCGCCTCGGCCAGTTCCGCCACGGTGCAGACCGGAATGTGGGCCATGGCCTTCTGAGCCTCCAGAGCCCCCATTTTTTCGAGGACGTCCCGGGGAAGCGTTTCGGGCACCCGCCGCAGCACCGCTTCCGCGTTGTCGATCTCCCCGACCCCCATTGCCACGGCCTCAGCCATTTTGTGAATATGTCCGTAGGCGGAATAATAAGCGATAAGCACTTTCATGATGCAACCCTCCTTTGTAGGGAGATTGTCGTGATTTGGAAAGTGAAAAGAAGCCGTCCGTTCTGTTGAAGCCCTTCCATGCCGGTGATTCAAGCGGCGACGCGAAACCATACTCTCAGATCAAAACGCTCCATCCCGAACGCTTCCAAGGCAACGCGGACGACATGATCCTTCTCGAGGCCCGGCGGAAAAGGAACCTGAACCGATATGTTTCTCACGATCACACCGCTGCCCCGGCAGTGGCGGCACCTGTGGAAAAATCCGCTGCCGGCACCGCGACAGGAGGGGCAGACATCGGGTGCGGGAACCATGATGGCCACGCTGCCGCCCGACATCGCCTGCTCCCGGGTGAGGGGCACCTCGACGCTCACATCCTCGACACCGCCGAACTCGGTGTGGCTTCGATGGCGCCGGCTCGTCCTGAAGTGTTGGCGAGGATTTTCAAAGATCACCTCAATGGGCGCGATGCCCGGGGAAGCCGTCTGGCGCCGTCTTGGGATAAGTGGTTCCGGGCCCGGGTAAGATGCCGGTTGCGATTCGCGTCGATGCGGTTGCGATTTCAGGTTTTTCTCGTATGCTTTTCGCCTCTGGGCGTCTCCCAGAACGGTGTAAGCCTCCTGAATCTGCCGAAACGCCTCGCTGTCGCCTTCAAAGTGGTCTGGGTGATACGTTTTGGCCAACCGGCGGTAAGCGGATCGGATCTCTTCAAAAGAGGCATCGGTCGTGACGCCGAGAACAGCAAAATAACTCCTGGCCATAACCTCACTCCCTCAAATATCCTTAGCCGCAGCCCCGGGAAAAGGGGTCTTGGGTCGGAGACATACGCGCAGCCGATCTCCCTCGACACCGGCCTGTGAAAGTCGAAAGTTGAGTTATCTTTTTTCTAAAAAATAATGAATTCGGAATGTGTGTCAAGAGATGAGGCGAGATAATCCGAGGCGGTTCGAATGTGAATCGACAGGCGGTACACGGCGTCGATAAAGCGGCTGTCTCCGCTCTTTCAGATCATATCAGGATCACAAAGTGGTTGCCGGAAAACGGTTTATCCAGTATGAATCTTTTTTTGAAAGGACAGGGTGGATTCCCGTGAGATTCATGGAAGAATATCGCGATCCGGAGATCGCCCGACAGCTCATTTCCCGGATTGGCGCCCAGAGCCGAAAACCCGTCCGATTGATGGAGGTTTGCGGTACCCATACCATGAGCCTTTTCAAGAGCGGCATCCGAACGGTGCTGCCGGAAACCGTCTCGTTGATTTCCGGACCGGGGTGTCCGGTTTGTGTGACGGATCCCGGCGACATCGACGCATTTGTCGACATCGCGCGAACCGAGGGGGTGACCACGGTCACCTTCGGCGATCTGATCCGGGTGCCCGGAACCACGACCTCTCTGGAGCGGGAGCGCGCCGCGGGCGCCGACATCCGCGTCGTTTACTCCGCCGCCGACGCCCTGGTGCTCGCCCGGAACCACCCCGAACGTCGCATCGTATTTCTTGGCGTCGGATTTGAAACCACGGCCCCTACCATTGCGGCTTCCATCGCCTCGGCCAAAGCGGAAGGGCTCTCCAACTATTCCGTCTTTTCGGTTCACAAGCGGATCGTACCGGCCCTTTTCGCTCTCATGGAGATGGATATTCCCATCGACGGATTTCTCCTGCCGGGGCATGTCTCTATTGTAATCGGCGTCGAGGCCTATCGTGCTTTCTTTGAACGGTACCGCGTCCCCTGCGTCATCGCCGGATTCGAGCCCGGCGACCTTCTGGACGGTATCCGCCGTCTGGTTCGGCAGATCGAGACGAAACGGCCCGCGCTGGAAAACGCCTATCCCCGGGCGGTGAATGCCGAAGGAAACCTCAAGGCCCTGGCACTGATGACGTCGGTTTTCACCCGGGTCGATGCCCGCTGGCGGGGGATGGGGCGGATTCCAGAGAGCGGATTGGCCGTGGGGGAGGCGTTTCGCGCCTTCGATGCCCATCGGATCTTCGGCGTTGTTCCCAGGGATGCCGTCGAGCCTCAGGGCTGCGAATGCGGCTATGTGATCACCGGCCGGAAAACGCCTCCGGAGTGCCGTCTGTTCGGCAAGACCTGCTCCCCGGTTCACCCGGTCGGTCCGTGCATGATCTCGAGCGAGGGAACCTGCGCGGCGTACTACCGTTACCATACGAAAGCGGCTGCCGAGAAAAATTCCTTATGAAAGACGATACGATTACCCTGGACCACGGGAGCGGTGGAAAGCTGTCCCATCGACTCATCCTGGACACCGTCCTGCCCGTGTTCGACGATCCCGCACTCCGATGCCTTGACGACGGGGCCGTTCTGGAGACCGAAGGGGGCCGAATCGCATTTTCGACCGATACTTACGTGGTTGATCCCCTATTTTTCCCCGGCGGCAACATCGGAGACCTCGCCGTCAACGGCACCGTCAACGATCTGGCCATGTGCGGTGCGGTGCCCCTGTACCTCAGCGTCGGCATGATCATCGAGGAAGGGTTTCTCCGCCGCGATCTCGATGGGATTCTCGAGACCATGCAACGGGCGGCTCGAGCGGCCAGCGTTCGAATCGTCACAGGGGACACCAAGGTGGTCCCCAGGGGTGCGGTCGACAAAATCTTCATCAACACGGCGGGTATCGGTGTTGTTCCAGAGGGGGTCTGTGTTTCGGGCCGCAACGCCCGGATTGGAGATCGGGTCCTGGTGAGCGGCACCCTCGCCGATCACGGCATGACCATCCTGACCCGGCGGGAGGGACTTCGGTTCGAATCATCGCTCCAAAGCGATACCGCTCCCTTGAACCATATGGTGGCGGATATGCTCGACGATTGCGGAGGAGATATCCACGCGCTTCGGGATCCCACACGGGGGGGTGTGGGAACGTCTCTCAACGAAATTGCCGAATCGTCCGGTGTGACCATCCGGATTCATGAGGATCGCATCCCCGTCAAGAGAGCCGTGGCAGGTCTCTGCGAACTTCTGGGGATCGACCCGCTTTACGTCGCCAATGAAGGAAAACTCGTCGCAGTGGTTGCCCCTGAGGCGGCCTTTCGCGTTCTTGACAGGATGCATGCCCACCCCATGGGAAGAGACGCCCGCATTATCGGAGAGGTGACGGCGGCCGATATTGTGCCGGTGATCATGACCACCCGGATCGGTGGGACACGAATCGTGGATATGCCCACCGGCGAGCAGCTCCCTCGGATCTGCTGAATTGCCGAAACCGTATCGGATCCATACTGGAATACCCTATAGTGGCGAAGGATACTTATAATGCGGATATTTGTCTTTTTTCAAAACACATGAAACGGTCTCAACCTTCGACCTCAACTTTCGACTTTCATAGGCCGGTGCCGGGAGGATACGGCCCGCGCCCCACGCGGTTTCGTTCAAGTGCCGCTAAAGCTTGCTCCGGGCGGCCCGGAAACTCGCTGGCGCTCAAACAGTCCGGGCCGCTGATCCTCCGCGGCGCTTAAGCGGCACTAAAACTCACCGCTGAAGGGGCGCGGGCCGTATCCTCCCGGCACCTCTTTCCGGTTACCATCATGAAAGTCGAGAAACTGAAAAAATCGGGAGCGATGACAAATGGCGGCGCTATTGTGGTATTTCGCGGTCTTTCTCTATTTTGGGGCCGCCGGAGCTTTGATGCTCTACGGCCTCAACTGTTATGTCATGATCTTTCTTTTCCACCGGGGGCGGCGTCGTGCGGCACGCCGCCTCGAGCGTGTCGCAGCACGATTCGGTGACCCCGCTCTACGGGACGATCTCCCTGTAGTGACGACCCAGATCGCTGTCTACAACGAAGTGAATGTGGTGGAGCGGGTGATCCGGGCGGTTTGCCGAATGCGGTATCCGAGAGATCGCCACGAGATCCAGATTCTCGACGATTCCTCCGACGAAACCGGTGATATCGTCGACCGGATGGCCGAATCGATGGCAGCCGAGGGTTTTGATGTGCAGGTTATCCGACGAAATACGCGAACCGGATTCAAGGCCGGCGCACTGGCCGCCGGTCTCGAGGTCGCCAAAGGGACGTTGGTGGCGGTCTTCGATGCCGACTTCGTTCCTCCCGAAGATTATCTCCTCCGGACCGTCCCGTTTTTCATGACCGATGATCGTCTGGCCCTCGTTCAGGCCCGGTGGGGGCATCTGAACCGGAAGCGATCCTTCCTCACCCGGGCGCAATCCATCGGGATTGACGGTCATTTCATGGTGGAGCAGGCCGCTCGGAACTGGAACAATCTCTACATGAACTTCAACGGAACCGCCGGCATCTGGCGGCGGTCGGCCATCGACGACGGCGGAGGGTGGGCCTGGGACACGTTGACCGAGGATATGGACCTCTCCTACCGGGTTCAGTTTGCCGGATGGCGGACGCTGTTTCTGCCGGATCTGGTGGTGCCGGCGGAGATTCCCGAGGACGTCAATGCCTTCAAGAGCCAGCAGTTCCGATGGGCCAAAGGATCCATCCAGACGGCGCTCAAGCTGTTCCCGCGCCTCGTGCATCAACCGGTACCGATTTTTCAGAAAATTCAGGCTTTTTTTCATATGACCCATTACCTGATCCACCCCATGATGCTTGTCGTGGCGGTTCTGGCCCTGCCTGTTCTCCTGGGGTTCGACCTGAAAGGGGGCCCGCTTTTTTTCGGAGCCGTCGCCTGTATCCTCCTGGTTTCCATGACGGCACCCAACGCCCTTTACCTCGTCAGCCAACGGGCGGCTTATACCGACTGGCTGCGTCGAGTGCTCATCATGCCGGTTCTCGTTGTGGTCGGTGTCGGCATCGCTCTGTCCAACACACGGGCGGTCGTCGAGGCCCTGATCGGGCACGATAGCCCCTTCATTCGAACCCCCAAACGGGGCGACCGCGAGATCAAGCGTTACCGTACGGCTTTTCCGGGGTTGGCATTCGCGGAAATACTGTTGGGGGGGTATTGTGTCATGACCTTTCTGGCGTATCTGAAGGCCGGAAAATATCTGATCGGCCCGTTTCTGGCTGTCTATGCCGCCGGATTTCTCTTTGTCGGCCTTCTGACCCTGGCCCCCCGCCTGTTCAGGGAGGGATGATCCCCGTGAAAGGTTTTCCGGGAGGTCGCCGATCCGGCACCAAAACCGAATGGTTGCCTTACGCCGTCGCCGTCCTCCTGCTGATTGTCTTATGCTGTGCCGGAGGACGATTCAGGGATATCGGCCGGACGCCCCTGCTTTTTCTCGGATATACCTTCCACTCGGGTTGCTTCATTGTTCTTTTCGCGGCGACATGGACCGCATGCCTGGCCCTGACCCTCTGCTTTCCCCGGAGCGTATCCCGCAGGCGACGAATCCGGGCGATCCTCGTTCCGGCGCTGATCTGCCGGGTGTGCCTTCTGCCGTTTCCCCCATCCGACGACATGAACCGCTATCTCTGGGAAGCGCAGCTTGTCCGGGAAGGCATCAACCCCTACATCCATCCCCCCGATGATCCCGTCCTGGCGGAACTCGCCCGAAAAGATCCGTTTCATGCGGGCATCAATCATCCGAACATCCCCGCCGTCTATCCGCCTTTGATGGTGGTGGGCTTTTCCGCTCTCATTCGGTTGGGCTACACCCCTCTGGTCATCAAGACCGCGGTGATACTGTTCGATCTGGGCACCCTTTTTCTGCTGATGCGTCTTTTTTCCCATCGCCGTCTGGACGAGCGATGGGCGGTCCTCTATGCCTTCAATCCGGTGGTCCTGCATGCCTTCGCCGGCCAGGGACACCTGGACGCGATCCACAATTTTTTTCTCCTGGCCGCCTTGTGGCTTTACGATCAAAAACGCTGGGGCTGGATGTTTTTTGCGATCGGGCTTGCCGTTCAGTCCAAATACGTGGCGATTCTGATCCTCCCGTTTTTATTCAATCGGGATAGCCGTCCCTGGTTCTGGGCGGCTTTGCCTGTCGTTGTGCTCCCCTGTCTGCCGTTTTTGGACGGCGGTCTGGCTCGGATCTTCGACGCCCTGATGCTTTTCGGCACCCGGTTCGCATTCAACGGTCCGATTCACGGCCTTCTCCGGTGGATGCTGGGAGGGATCGCTCCGGCCACGGGGATTTGCCAAGGAATCCTCGTCGGTATGCTGATTCTGGGGTACGGGTATTTCCATCCCCGGCGGAATCGTCGATTTTACGATGATCCGGCATCGGGCTGCTTTTTTGTCCTGGGAGCGCTGCTGCTTCTATCCCCGACGGTCCATTTCTGGTACATCGCCTGGATCGTTCCGTTTCTGGCCCTGAAACCCTTTGCATCGTGGATGGTTCTCTGTCTTACCGTCAGCGTCGTTTTCACGGCAGAGGGGTATCGGTATTTCACCGGGCAGTGGCGTATGCCCGACGGTGCGCCGCTATGGGTGTGGCTCCCATTCTGGGCATTGTTTTTGCTGGATGTCCGCCGCAGTCTGCATCGTCTCAAAAGCCCCGCGTTGGGCCGGCCGCCGGAAACGGTGAGCGTGGTGATTCCCGCCAAAAACGAAGGTGCCCGCGTGGCCGCCTGCGTGAGTTCGGTGCTCCGGGATCGCTTCGTAGTGGAAGTGATTGTCGTGGACGGCGGATCGACGGATGATACCATTGCGGAGGCATCACGGGCGGGAGCCCGGATCATTCGCCATCCGGCCCTTCCGGAAAGGGGCGGCGGCCGGGGGGGACAGATCCGCGCCGGGGTGGCGGCAGCGGTCGGCGACATTATCGCCGTGGTCCATGCCGATACTCGAATCGCTGCACCGGCGTTCAACGACATCGTCGGGCTGCTCCGACGTCAATCCATGATCGCCGGCGGCGCTGTCGGCGGAAGGTTTGACGGACAGGGGTGGCGTTTTCGCCTGCTCGATACGGCCAATGATTTCCGAGCGGCTTTCCTGGGGATCAGCTTCGGGGATCAGGTCCAATTCTTTCGACGCGGGCTGCTTGCCGCGACGGGGGGGTATCCGGATATGCCGATTATGGAGGATGTCGAACTGAGCCTGCGACTGCAGAACCTGGGGCGGGTGGTTTTTCTTTTCGGAGACGCTAAGATCTCCCCGCGGCATTGGCGGTTCGGCGTTTCCCGACGTACGGGCCTCATTCTCCGCCTGTTTCTGACCTACACGGGGGCGCGGTTGTTGGGACGGCGACCCGACACCCTCGTCATGTACCGGGCTTACTACGACAGAACGCCTTGACCTCCCGGGGGATTGCCTCATAAAAAAAAAGATTTGAAATCTCGAAGCTTTTTTAGGAGAATCGTTTTTTGAGGTTTGAGCATCCTGACCCGAAACGCACGAAAGGAGGTTTATGATCCAAAGACACGGCACTACTTCGAAGCAGAACGTCAATTCATGTTGCCCGGTTGACCATCTAAGCCGGACTGTCATCCAAGAAGGAGGAAGGCCCCCGATGAAGAAGCTCTTTCCGTTCTATACCCGTATAGGGTTCGTTTTTTGTCTTTGTTTCTCTCTGTTCAAGGTCTTTCCGGCGGCGTCGGCGGCTGAAGCCGTCAATTTGACCTACAGCAGCTTTTTTCCCCCTACGCACGTGCAAAGTCAGCTTTCAGAATCCTGGTGCCGGGAGGTTGAAAATCGCACCGACGGTCGTATCAAAATTCAGTATTACGCCGGTCAGACACTGACCAATACCAAACAGACGTATGACAGCGTCATGGAGGGTATCGCCGATATCGGCACTTCGGGACTGGCGTACACCCGCGGCAGATTTCCCCTGATGTCCGCCATCGACCTGCCCTTTGGCTATACCTCAGGAGTCGCCGCGACCGCAGCCGCCAACGAAGTCTACGCGAAGTTCCAACCCAAAGAGTTCAGCGATACGAAGGTCCTTTATTTTCACGCCCACGGCCCCGGTATGCTCCATACCCGGGAAAAGGCCGTCCGAACCCTTGAGGATATAAAAGGTCTGAAGATCAGATCCACGGGAACCAGCGCCGAGGTGGCCGCGGCATTGGGGGGAACGCCGGTACCCATGCCCATGCCCGAATCCTACCAGAGTCTTCAGAAAGGAGTGGTCGACGCTTCCATGCATCCGGTGGAAGCCAACAAGGGATGGAAGCTGGGAGAGGTGACCCGATATGCGACCTTTGCCTATCCCTCCGGGTACACAACCGTCTTTTTTGTCGTCATGAACAAGGACAAATGGAACAAACTCGACCCCAGGGACCAGAAAATCATCGAGGAAATCAATGTGGAATGGGCGGGCAAACACGGAGAGGCCTGGGACTCGAGTGATATGGAAGGCGTGCGCTTTTTTCTGGAACAGGGCAACACGATTTTGGGTCTGGATGCCAAAGAAAGCGCCAAATGGGAAAAGGCCGTTGCGCCGCTCATCGATATGTACGCCGCGGATCTCGACAAGAAGGGATTGAATGGAAAGGGCGTGATCGGAGCGATCCGCGAATCCCTTAAAAATTTTCAATAATCCACGAAACGAATCCATCATTGCCGCAGAAGTGCGTCCTGACATACAGGACGCACTTCTGCGAAGAACGGAGAGCGGAACAGAGGCAACGCGCTATCATGAAAGTTTTCTGGAAAATAATTCAATCTGTATCGGACGGAATGAAATCCGTCGGTGCCCTGTTTCTTGTCGGAATGACGCTTCTGACCTGTGTTGATGTGGTCGGTCGGTTTTTCAAGCATCCTGTTTTCGGCTCGGTCGAACTGGTGACGCTGATGGGGGTTTTCGGGGTGGCCTTTTCACTTCCCTTTACCCATGACACCAAAGGCCATATCGGGGTCGAATTGTTTGTCTCCAGATTGTCGCGAAAAACCCGTATTTTGATCGATATCTGCACGGCATGTTGCAGCCTCGGGTTTTTCGGCCTGGTGACGTGGCGCATGATTGACTATGCATTGAAGATGAAGAAATCCGGCGAGGTTTCCATGAACCTGGAACTGCCCGAGTATCTGACCCTTGTTGTGACGGCATTCTGTTTTGGGATGCTTTCCCTGGTCGTTATCAAAGGGCTTGTTGATAATATTGAGAGAATAAAAGAAAAATGAATCCCACATGGATTGGTATTATCGGTATTGTTGTGATGATTATGCTGTTTCTAACGAGAATGCCTGTCGCCTATGTGATGGCCATCATCGGTTTTCTGGGATTCAGTGTTATTATTTCATTTCAGGGCGGCTTGAACCTTCTGGCCCGCAGTTTTTACGAAACCTTCTCTTCGTATGGACTGACAACGGTCCCCCTGTTTATCCTGATGGGCCAACTGGCGTTCAACAGCGGCATGAGTCGAAGGCTCTACGATACGGCCTACAAGTTCCTGGGCGGCATCCGAGGGGGCTTGGCCATCACGACGGTTTCAGCGTGCACGGCATTCGGGGCTGTCTGCGGTTCAAGCCCGGCGACGGCCGCAACCATGGCCACCATCGGACTGCCGGAGATGCGGCGCAAGGGATATGCCGATGAGTTGGCGGCCGGTTCCGTGGCATCGGGAGGGGGGCTGGGCATGATCATGCCCCCCAGCGTGGTGCTCATCATATACGGTGTCATGACCGAGCAGTCCATCGGCAAGTTGTTCGTCGCGGGCATCCTGCCGGCCTTTCTGGTCACGATTCTGTTTATTGTCACGATCATGATCTGGTGCGGTTTATCCCCGGACCAAGGGCCCCGGGGCGAACGCTTTACCTGGTCGGAAAGGCTTCGCTCTCTCATGGATCTGGGTGAAACATTTACGGTTTTTGCGCTGGTGATGGGCGGCCTTTTCATCGGGTTGTTCACGCCTGTCGAGGCTGCCGGGGTGGGTGTTTTCGGGGTCACGGCCGTTGCACTGTTCCGCCGGAAGCTCAGCTGGAAAAGCTTTGTCGCCGCCCTCTATGAAACCCTCCGCACATCCTGCATGGTGATGATGCTCATCGCCGGAGCCACCATCTTTGGCAAATTTCTGGCCGTCACCCGGATTCCTTTCGACATTGCATCATGGATCGGCGGATTCAGTCTCCCCCCCATCACCATTCTTTTCATGGTGGTGGTGGTCTATTTTTTCGGAGGGTGCTTCATGGACTCTCTGGCTCTCGTTATGCTGACCGTTCCGATTTTTTTTCCCCTGGTCGTATCCCTGGGGTATGATCCCATATGGTTCGGGATCATCATCGTGATGGTGACGGAGATGGGGGTCATCACGCCACCCGTGGGAATCAATGTATACGTGGTTTACGGTGTTGCCAGGTCGCTGCCGGGGGGCATGTCCCTGGAAGCCATTTTCAAGGGTATCATGCCGTTCATGCTGGCGATCCTCGTGGGCATTATTATTCTCGCTGTTTTTCCTCAGATCATTCTGGTGCTGCCGAACCTGATGTACTGACCGGATAACCAACAGCTGTCTGTATGCGTTAGCCGTATCCTTCCGGCACCGGCCTATGGAAGTCGAAAGTTGAGCAATATTCTTTTACGGCGGGGGGAAAGAGACGGTTGACAAATATTGGGTTCCATGTAAACTATTGAAAATAGAAAATTGCGCCACTTGAAAACCGTTTGGGAACGGAACGGGTGGGAATGGAGATATTCGACCATGGAAAAAGACAAACCGATCCAATGGCGGCTGAGATCCAAGATATGGCTCGAGGTGGAAGGTCGTCCGGTCATGGGTGAAGGTCGCATGGCCATGCTCCAGGCAATCTATCGCCACGGATCGATCATCGAGGCCTCACGGGAAACCGGGATTCCCTATCGCAAGATGCGGGGAGCCATACGGGACATGGAAAAGATCATTGGCCGGCCTTTGGTCCATGCCTACCGGGGGGGCGACGACGGCGGGGGAGCCGTCCTGACGGCGGATGCCCTTTCGCTGATCGATTCCTTCAAGAAATTCTCGTCCGACGTTCAGAAGGAAGCGGGTGTTCGACTTTAACGGCACAGGCAGTAATTTTATGCCACCGAGTGGCAAAATTTGCCATTCGGGTTTGACACATCAATAAGGAGACCCTATCGCATGAAATCATTTGATGCGTTGCTCGCGGAATCGGCCGAGCGGCACGGGCACTTGTGTGCCGGCCAGGTCATCGGGGTGCGCATGGCCATGTTGGGGTGCCGTTTAGTCGGTATCGAAAACCCCAAAGCGCCGCAGTTCCGTAAGAAACTGATTGTCTATGTTGAAATCGATCGATGTGCCACCGACGCCATCGAAAGCGTGACCGGGTGCCGGATGGGAAGACGATCCCTGAAATTCAAGGACTTCGGCATCAATGCAGCGACATTCGTTAATATCGATACAAGGGTGGCCTACCGCATCGTGTCTACGGAAACCTCCAGGAATATCGCGAAAGAATACGCCCCGGAGGAACGGGATATCCGCCGTCAGCAGTTGGAGGGCTATAAACGCATGCCCGACGACCTTCTTTTTGAAGTGCAGCGGGTCGGGGTGAATCTGCCTGAATGGGAAATGCCCGGACCGCCGCGTCGTCACGCGGTGTGCAGCCGGTGCGGCCAGATGGTCCGGGACGGTCGGGAGGTTCGCATCGGCAGTGAAAGCTTGTGTCGGTTGTGTGCCGGAGAAAGTTATTTTTACCCCATCGCGGATCCGGATAACCGGATGCATGGGGATTCATTTAAGGAGATCGGAACATGATTCAAGTCGTCAGAATCGAGGATGCGGTAGGACACCCCCTGGCCCATGACGTTACCGAAATTCGACCGGGTGAATTCAAGGGACCCGCATTCCATCGGGGACACATTCTGAGTTGTCGGGATCTGGATCATCTGCGCCGGCTGGGAAAAGAGCACCTCTATATCCTGAAGCCCGAAGACGACGAAGTCCATGAAGATGATGCCGCCAAGGCGATTGCCGGGGCGCTCTGCGGCGAGGGGGTCGGTTGGCACGATGCTCCTCGGGAGGGAAAGATTCTTCTTCGTGCGACCCGGGACGGAATGCTCAAAGTCGATGTGACGGTTCTGAACCGTTTCAACGTCATTGGGGAGGTGATGTGCGCCACCCGGCATACGCACACCCTGGTCAAGCGGGGTGAGGAGGTGGCGGCTACACGGGCCATTCCGCTGCTGATTTCCCGGAAAACCGTCGAGGCGGCCGTCAGTGAAGCCCGGAGCGCCGAGGCCGGCGTCCTGCAGGTGCTGCCTCTGAAGCGGGCCGAGGTCGGTGTCATGATTACCGGCAGCGAGGTGTTTTACGGCCGAATTGAGGATAAGTTTCAACCCATAATCCGTAAAAAGGTGACGGATCTGGGCGGCCATGTGATCGATGTCGTGTTTTTGCCCGATGACGACGCCCTGATTGCCGAGGCGGCGCTGAAGTTCGTGGAACGCGGCGCCGATATTATCGTCACGACGGGCGGCATGTCGGTGGATCCCGACGACCGTACCCGGTTTGCCCTCGCACAGGCCGGTGCCGTGGACATGGTATACGGTTCAGCGGTGCTTCCCGGGGCCATGTTCATGATCACCTACCTGAAGGGGGTTCCCGTGCTGGGCATCCCGGCCTGCGGCATCTTCGCAAAGACCACCGTTTTCGATCTGATCTATCCCCGGGTGCTCACCGGTGAAAAGATCACTCGCCGGGAGATTGCCGAACTGGGCCACGGCGGCCTGTGCCTCAACTGCAGGAAATGTGTTTACCCGATGTGTCCTTTCGGAAAATAAGAATCGCCCCGGCGGGGCTTATCAGGAGTGGTAAATGATCGATGATCTGGCGATAGGGTTGGAAGAAGCTTTTGAAATGACCTTGGATCGCATTGCGCCCCTGACGTCGGAATCAGTGGATTTGATCGAGGGTGTCGATCGGGTGGTTTCCGAGGACTTGGCGGCTCTGGTGGACTCCCCGTCTGTTGACGCCTCCCTGAAAGACGGCTACGCGGTGCTTTCCGATGAGGTGGCTGCCGCCTCCGCCGAACACCCCGTGCGGCTTTCGGTGACCGGTATGATGGCTGCGGGTGAAAAACAAGATATTCGGGTGGTGCCGGGGACGACGGTTCGGGTATTGACGGGTGCTAAAATTCCCACCGGCGCCGATGCGGTGGTATCCGAGGAGTTCGTCAAGATCGAAGGCCGCGAGGTGCTTGTCGGGACGTTTGCTGAAATCGGCCGCAATATTTTAGCCCGGGGCAGCGACGTCGGTCGTGGGAAGGTCGTTGCCAGAAAGGGCAGCCGCCTGACGCCGGGTATGGTGGGGATGTTGGCCGCCGCAGGCCACAGCAGCGTTTCGGTGATTCGGACTCCCATGGTGGGGATTCTCGCCACCGGTGACGAGGTCGTGGCTCCCGGCCAGCCTTTGCCCGAAGGAAAGCTTTACGCCAGCAACATCACCACTCTGGGGGCATGGTGCCGCCGCTATCGGATGAAGACCCGACTGGCCTTGGTCCGTGATGATCCCGAAGAGATCTACAATGTTTTGAAAACGCTTTCGAATCATGCCGACGCCGTTGTAACCAGCGGCGGAGCCTGGACCGGAGACCGGGATATGGTGGTGCGGATTCTCGATCGTCTGGGATGGCAACGGGCGTTTCACCGGATTCGTATCGGTCCTGGAAAGGCTGTGGGATTCGGCCTTCTGGAGGGAAAGCCGGTTTTCATTCTTCCAGGCGGACCGCCTTCCAACCTGATGGGTTTTCTGCAGATCGCTCTTCCGGGGTTGTTGAAATTGGCCGGTCACGGTCGGCCGGGCCTGCCCGTTATTCCGGTTCGAACCGCATCGGATCTTCTGGGCCGCCATCCTCGCTGGACTCAGTTCATTTTTGGAATGATCGAAACACGGTCGGATCTTCCGGTTTTTTATCCCCTGAAAGGGGCAAGCCGCCTACAATCCATGGCCGAGGCCGAAGCCGTTATCGCCATACCTGAGGGCGAAACCGTGATTCCGGCCGGCACGGTGATTCCGGCGCAACTTTTGGAATAATCCATGCAAGACGGAGGGACCCACGACTGCCGAATACAGGGATTCAGGCTCCCGGGATGTCGCCGGAAGAAATGAGGAATCTGGCCTGAACAAGGTCGGCCAGGGCAAAGACGTCATCGATATGGAACCGGGGCACGCCAAGATCCATGGGCACGTCCGACATAACGGCAAACAGCGTGCCCGGATTTGCTTTGTCGTGCATGGGGTGCCGGTGGGCTGTGCTCAGGAAGATTTCGATCTGAGGCATCCCGGCGTTTTTATAACCTTCGGTCAAAACAATGTCCATATCCGATAGCTGTTCGGCGACAATCCGGTTGAGATCGACCTCCTTGGCCACATCCTTGATGACCGAAAGCTTCCAGGGGGAGGAAATAACCACGGCATCGGCCCCGGCCTGTTTGTGACGCCAGGTGTCCTTGCCTTCGTGGTCGATGTCGAATCCGTGGGTGTCGTGTTTGACTGTGCCGACCCGGTAACCCCTTCGTTTCAACTCGGGGATGAGCTTTTCCAGAAGAGTGGTTTTCCCCGAGCGTTTCTTGCTGACGATCGAGATGACGGGCGGTTTCACGTCAGGCCTCTTTTTTTTGCAGGATTCGGGGGAACTACCAGGACCGGCAATTTTGCGCCGCGAAGGACGTTTTTGATGGTCGCCCCGACGGAGGTCCCGGTGATGAAGCCCTGGTGGGCGCCCATGACGATAAGGTCGCAATTGTGTTTCCCGGCCTGGGTGATGATGTCTTCCACCACCTCGCCGTCCGTGAGGACGATCTCACGGGAATGGTATCCACAGGCGTTGTCTTCGATACCCGCTTCGGCGCAGAACTTCTCCAGCGCTTCACGGATCACTCGATTTCCGGATCTTTTGTCGATCAGATTATCCCGGGCTGTTTTAGCGTGGGCTTCCGTATACGACTTCCATTTCTCTTCCCCCAGCATTCCCCGGAGCTGGGATTCCACGTATTCCGGTATCTTTTCGATCACGTGAAGCAACACCAGCGTCGCCTGGTACCGGGTGGCCAGGGAGGCGGCGAATTCAAAGGCCGGTATGCAGTTTTCGGTGAGGTTCGTGGCTAAAAGGATGGATGAAACGGATTTCATACTGTCTTCGCCTTCCTGAGAGCTGATGTTGGCTTACCGTCGTTCCCGGATATCGGCGGGGATGTCATTTCGGCCCCTCCCGCCCGCTCCGCATGATCAGTAGGATAATAATGTTCGAAACTTATGTCAATATCGTTCGTTATCTTCAGATCGGTCGCCGGGAAGGACCGAAGATCCCCGCCATGTATAAACTCTCGGCACCCGGGCCATAACCGAGGAAACCACCTCGTAGTTGATGGTTCCCAGCCACCCGGCGATCTCGTCGGCGGAGATGCTTTCGCGGCCTTGATTCCCCAGGATCACCACTTCATCCTCGGCTTTGATGCCGGGGACATCACCGACGTCGAGCATGGTCAGATCCATGCAGATCCGCCCGATGACGGGTACCCTGAGGCCCCCGGCCAACATGATCCCGCGAGAGGAGAGCCCACGGGGATATCCATCCGCATATCCTACCGGGACCGTGGCGATAACGGTGGGCTTCGGGGTTGTGTAGGTGCTGCCGTAGCTCACCTGGAATCCAGCAGGAACGGATTTGATCTGTGCGATTCTGGCCTTCAGGGTCATGGCGGGGATGAGGTCTATCCGGGATCTGGCGACGTCGTTGGAGGGATACAGGCCGTAAACGGCGATACCCGGACGAACCATGTCGAGATGGGTTTCCGGCATATCGATGACGGCCCCACTGTTGGCGGCATGGCGCAGGGGAAAGGTGACGCCGCTTTGAGCCAGTTCGGAAAGGGTTGTCATGAACCGTTCGAACTGGCGTCCGGCACTGGTTTTATCCCGATCGTCGGCGGAAGCAAAGTGGGTGTAGATGCCTTCCGGGATGAGCCCCTCGAGATGGGCGATGCGTTCGATTTCCCGAACACTGTCCGATCCGTGGAGGATATCGAGATCTGGTGCCGCAAGCCCGATTCGGCCCATTCCGGTGTCAAGCTTGACGTGAACCGGAAGGGGTTTCCCGGCCGCAAGAGCGGCTGCCGACATGGCCTTGGCCGTGGCATGGGAAAACACGGTAGGGGTCAGATCATATTTCAGCAGATCCGCCGTGGCGTCGGGAGCGGTATATCCGAAAAGCAGTATGGGGGCAGTTATCCCGGCCCTGCGGAGTTGGATGCCTTCGTCGATTCGGGCCACCCCCAGCATGTCCACCCCGTCGGCCAATGCCTGCCGTGCCACCGGTATCAGGCCGTGGCCGTAGCTGTTTGCCTTGACGGCAACGAGCATTCGAACCGCCGGACCAATGAGGCGCTTCAGGGCTTTCAGATTGTGGTGAATGGCGCCCAGGTCGATTTCCGCCCAGACGACATGTTTTTTCAGAGATTTTTTTCGTTCTTCTCCCATTCCAATTCCTCGCGCGTCAGTCTTTTCCCTCACCGTAGGCGCAGGTGTATGCGGCGAAAATCTTCATCACCCAACGGGTTCGAGGTCCTGGGGTTCCGTCGCCGAGCGTCCGGTCGTCCATACGGACAACGGGAAGGATCTCCTTGTTGGAGGCGGTGATGAAGATTTCGTCCATCATCGGTATCTCATTCTTCTGGATGTCTCGAATGTCGATGTCGAATTCATTCTGCATCAATTTTAATACAACCTGACGGGTAATGCCAGGTAAAACGGCGATGCCGGGCGTCACCAGGTGATCTCCGAAAAAAGCGAAAAAGTTGGTGGTGGTGCCTTCAAGGATACGATTGTATCGATCGGTGTAGACCGCTTCCACGGCGTTCTCCCGTCTCGCACGGGAGAGGGCTATGATGGCGGGAAGGTAATGGGTGCTCTTGGCGCCGGGAATATAGCGTTCGTGACAGGTGGTGATGACGGCGACGCCGTTCCGGTACCATTCTTCCGGGTACGGATGCTGAGGGGTCACCATGACCAACAACTTAGGGCTGTTGCCGGGAGTGATGGAATCCGGGCTGACCCCCCCGGTGATGACAATCCGGATGTTGGCCTCCGTCAGATCGTTACGGGACAAGGTCTTCATCGTGATGTCGAGAATTTGCCGGCGGGTCCGAGGCATGGGCAGATCGAGCAGTCGGGCGGAGGTTTCGAGACGCCGGATGTGGTCTTCCAGATGAAAGGGGCGAAGGTTGTACGTGCGCAGAAAATCGAAGACCCCGTAACCCCGGAGCAGTCCGAGGTCGTTCACGGAAATCATCGCCTGATCTTCCTTAACGAAATGATCGTCTATGTAAAACACGTTCATCGCGCCCCCTTTTTCTGTTTCAGTGCGGAATGTGTCTGAATGGATGCTCAAGACGGGCCTGCTGATTTATGCTACGGCATTCGGGAGAAAAACGCCAGTTTTTCCAACTGTCTTCTTTGAGGTTTTTTTCTTGCGATTCTTTTGTGTTCCGGCGATAATTTCCCTTCAAAGCTTTTGAGGTTCGTTATCGTAGCCCAACGCTGTGAACCCTGCATCCGGAACCCTGTCAAAGCGGCTGTCGAAACGGGGGGGTCTCGTGGGGAAATCCTGGAGGCTTCAGGAATATCCATCCTGATGGCGGGTGGTCCCGCCATGGCGTATACGGCAACGGTGGTCATGGAAGTTCCGGATCAGATGGGCGTTTGAGTGCAGGCGTGTTAAAAATAAATGCATTTCAATGAGTTGAAATATTTTTTGGGTTTGAATAAAATAGCTTGATTTTTGTTGTCGTATCATTGTATTTCGCGCGAAAAAGGGCTCAAGCCCAATGGCATTTTCGGTCCCAACGATGTTTACAACAAGGAGAACATTCATGGAACATACGCCGGCCATCGCGGAGCGCTCGTCCGACCGTCAGGCACCTTCGTTTTTAGAGGAGGCGGACGACGAACCTCCTGATTCCTCCGAAGTCTTGAGACATCCCCAAGCATCCTCAACCCCACCCATGGGGAAAAGCGCCAAAAACGGTTTGATCGTGCGCTTTCCCGTCAGTCGAACAACCGCGACCAACCCGGTTTCACGCATGTTCCGGAAGCGCTTTTTTCCCAAGGTATCCGGAAAACTCTGGAACGATTGGCACTGGCAGGTTGCCCATCGGATCCGCACCGCGGCGGAACTGACCCGATATATCCCTCTGCTTTCGAAGGACGAGGAACAGGCGCTGTATCAGGCGGATATCCGTTTACCCCTTGCCGTTACACCCTATTACATGAGTCTGGTATCGCCTGCGGATCCGGATCAGGCCCTGCGTCGAACAGTAGTTCCGGTATATCGGGAACTGATCAGGACGCCCGGGGAGGCCGACGACCCCCTATCCGAGGAGGCTCAAAGCCCGGTCCCGGGACTGGTACACCGCTATCCGGACCGGGTGTTGCTCCTGGCCCTGGATTTCTGTTCGACCTATTGCCGCTATTGCACCCGTTCCCGGGTGGTGGGGCATGGGGCCCTGCATCCTACCCGAACCCGGCTTGAAAGGGCGTTGACCTATATCGAATCCAAACCGGAAATCCGAGACGTGCTCCTTTCGGGAGGAGACCCTTTTCTGCTGGGAGACGACCGGCTGGAATGGATTCTCTGCCGTCTTCATCGAATTCCCCATGTGGAAATCATTCGCATCGGCACCAAGGTGCCGGCTGTTTTGCCCCAGCGCATCACCCCCAAACTGGTCAAGATGTTGAAGCGGTATCACCCCCTGTGGATGAGTCTGCACTTTACGCACCCGGACGAGTGTACCCCTGAATCTCAGCGGGCGTGTTCCCTTCTCGCCGATGCAGGGATTCCGCTGGGATCACAGACGGTGCTGCTGAAAGGCGTCAACGATACCGTGGATATCATGAAAAATCTGGTGCATTGCTTGATGAAGATGCGGGTGCGCCCCTATTACCTGTATCAGTGCGACCCCATTTCCGGCTCTTCCCATTTTCGGACGCCGGTGGAAACGGGCATGGAAATCATTCGGGGGCTCAGAGGTTTTACCTCCGGCTATGCCGTGCCCACCTATGTGGTGGATGCCCCGGCCGGCGGGGGGAAGATTCCCCTCATGCCCGATTATATCATCGGCCGGGAAGGTAGAAACCTGGTCATGAAGAACTATGAAGGCAACCGGTATCAGTATCCCAACGCTTTTTGCGATCCGATATGATTTCAAAATGTTATTCAGGGGAGGCTCCGGATGTTCGAGAGGCGCTTTCCCTTTTTGTTTTCCCGATTCATCTGCCGGCGCCGGGAGAAGGTTTGTTGGATCACCAGGGCATGACGCTGACTGAAACCCGGACCCGGCATCAACTGTCGTATGAGGAGATTTTGCACAATGACCATGACTATCGGCCTGACCTACGACCTGCGGTCTGAGTATCTCGCCCAGGGCTATTCGGCGTTGGAGACGGCGGAGTTCGATCGGGACGACACTATCGCAGCCATTGAAACGACCCTTCGGGAGCTGGGTCACCGAACCGAGCGTATCGGGAACGGGCGTCGGCTGGTCGAGGCCCTGGCAGGGGGGCGGCGCTGGGACCTGGTATTCAATATCGCGGAAGGGCTCAACGGCATCGGCCGGGAGGCTCAGGTGCCGGCGATGCTGGATCTCTACGGGATTCCCTACACCTTTTCCGACCCCATGGTCATGAGCTTGACGCTGCACAAAGGGATGACCAAACATGTGATCCGGGACGCCGGTGTCCCCACCAGCGATTTTCTTGTTGCGGAGAGCGGGGCCGATGTCCGGAGGGTCGGCTTCATGCCGCCCTACTTTATCAAACCCGTGGCCGAAGGAACGGGCAAAGGCGTCAGCCCCGCCTCGATCATCCGGGACCGAAGCGCTCTCGTTCAAGCCTGTGAGGAGATGATCCAGGATTTCCGCCAGGCCGTCATCATCGAGCCGTACCTGCCCGGCCGAGAGTTCACCGTGGGTATTCTGGGAACCGGCACCGTTGCGCGCATACTGGGAACTATGGAGGTGCACCTGAAAGATACGGCCGAGCCGGGAGTCTATTCCTATGTGAACAAGGAGGAGTGTGAGGCGCGTGTCGTCTACCGCCTGGTCCGGGCCCTGGATGATCCCGTGGTTGCCGAAGCCGAAGACGTGGCCCTTTCGGCCTGGCGGGTACTGGGGTGTCGGGACGCGGGACGGATAGATATCCGTTGCGATGCCGGAGGGCGGCCGCTGTTCATCGAGGTCAATCCCCTGGCCGGCATTCATCCCCAACACTCGGATCTGCCCATTATCTGCAATCAACTGGGCTTTTCCTACCGGAGACTGGTTCAGGCCATCGTCGAGTCGGCCGTTGTCCGGATACGGAAGCCGGGTTGATGCGGGTCGTCATTGTTCACGACAGTGTTTCGGCATCGGATCGCCCCGATGCGCTGGATGTGGTGGTCCAGGCCCGGGCCGTGGCCACAGCCCTCGAGGAACTGGGTCATTCGGTCGAGATTCTTCCCTGCACGCTCGATCTTGCAGGCCTCTGCGACGCCCTGAGGTCCCGTCGGCCTGAAAGGGTTTTTAACCTGGTGGAATCCCTGGCCGGGCATGGACGCCTGATTCACCTGGTACCGTCATGTCTGGACGCTCTGGGCTATTCCTACACCGGCGCGAGAACGGCGCCGCTGTTCCTGTCCTCACACAAGGTTTTAGCCAAGGATCGCTTGAAACGGTTCGGTCTGCCCACGGCCGAATGGGTGGGGCCCTGCCCCGGATCTCCCCCGCCTGAGCATACGAGCATAAAAGCAGGCGTCTGGATCATCAAGTCCGTCTGGGAGCATGCATCCATCGGTCTGGACGAGAACGGCCTGGTCGCCGTGTCGGACATCCGCGAATTATGGTCTTTACTGGAAGCGCGCGCGCCGGATCTTGGGAAACTCTGTTTTGCCGAGTGCTACATCGAGGGGCGCGAGTTCAACCTCTCCCTTCTGGCCCAACCGGGTGGACCGCGGGTATTGCCGCCCGCGGAGATCCGTTTCGAGGGGTATCCCGTCGGAAAGGCGCGGATCGTCGACTACCGCGCCAAGTGGGATGCCGCGTCCTTTGAATATCATCATACGCCTCGGGGCTTTGATTTTGGCCCCGAGGATGCCGGGCTTCTGGCCGAGCTTCAGGACCTGGCCCGGAATGCCTGGGCCGCTTTCGGACTATCGGGTTATGCCCGGGTGGATTTTCGGGTGGACGAAAACGGGCAGCCCTGGATTCTGGAAATCAACGCCAATCCCTGTCTGTCGCCGGACGCCGGTTTTGCAGCGGCCCTGGACCGGGCCGGAATTTCCTATACCGAGGCCGTCGGGTATATCCTGGCGGACGTGGTTTAGGCTGAAGACGGAAGGGGTGGGCTTCGGAAAAACGGCATGCTTATCCCCCTTCGTCTTTCAGCCGCTTTCCGGTCAACATCGCGAAAATCGAAAGATGAGAAGTGACAACCATGCTGCGCATTCGACGCGTTTATGACGACACCTTGCCGGTAAATCGGGAAATCATCCGACAGGTCAAAGAGATCCTGCGGACCCGTTTCCCGGCAGCGCCCCGGGAGGACATCGATCAACTCGGTGAAAAACTCCGAAATCCCTTCAAACAGCGCTTTCGGAGCGTCCTTTTCGTCGCCCAGACCCTGAAAGGCCGGGTTCAAGGGTTTGCGCTTTTACTGCACGAGCCGGAGATCGGATTCACCTTTCTGGACTGGATCGCCATGGCCGGCGGGAAGGCCGGCAGCGGCATCGGCGGGGCTCTTTATGACAGGGTTCGGCAGGAATCTCTGGCGTTGGCGGTTAAGGGGCTGTTTTTCGAATGTCTGCCCGACGCCCCGGACCGTTGTCCCGATACGGCGCTCCTCAAGGAGAATCAGGATCGACTTCGCTTTTATGAACAATATGGCGCCCGTCCCATTGTCGACACGGCTTATGAATCTCCCGTCAATGCGGGGGATACCTGCATGCCCCATCTTGTCTATGACGGTCTGGAAGCCCAGCGGCCGTTGCGCAGGAGCTTTGCCCGGAAGGTGGTCCGGGCCGTTCTGGAGCGTAAATATGCCGCTCTGTGTCCGGCCGACTACGTGGAGCGGGTGGTGGCTTCCTTCAGGGATGATCCGGTGGCGCTGCGGGAATACCGGTATCTCAAGCCCGAGGCCGCAAGAACCCGCGTCGATATTCGAACCATGGAGCAGATTCCGCTGATCGTCAACGATCGCCACGACATTCACCATGTGCATGATCGGGGCTATGTGGAGGCTCCGGTTCGGGTCCGGAGCATCCTGGCCGAACTGGAGAAGAGCGGGCGTTTCACCCTGATCAAGCCCCAAGCCTTTCCCGACAAGCACATCCTGGCTGTCCATGATTCCGACCTCTTCGGTTATCTCCGGCGGGCCTGTGCCGAGGTGCCCGAGGGAAAATCCGTTTATCCCTATATTTTCCCCATCCGCAACAAGGCCCGCCCGCCTAAGGAGCCGTCGGTGCTGGCGGGCTATTACTGCATCGACACGTTTACACCTGTCAATCGAAACGCCTACCCCGCGGCGCGGCGGGGCGTGGACTGCGTCCTGACGGCGGTCCGGGAAATTCTGCGCGGTCATCGCCTGGCCTACGCTCTGGTGCGGCCCCCGGGTCATCACGCCGAGCGGCAGGCCTTCGGCGGCTTCTGCTATTTCAACAACACCGCCGTTGCAGCGCAGTATCTCTGCGCTTACGGTAAGGTGGCTATCCTTGATATCGACTACCATCACGGTAACGGACAGCAGGACATCTTTTATCAGCGGAACGATGTGCTGACCCTCTCCATCCATGGTCACCCCAGTTTTGCCTACCCCTATTTCAGCGGATTTGCAGAGGAACAGGGGGACGGTGACGGCGAAGGCTTCAACCTCAATCTGCCGCTTCCGGAAGCTGTTGACGGCCCTGTCTATCGGCGCACCCTTGAAAAAGCCGTCACCCGGATCCGGGATTTCAACCCTCAATTCCTGGTGGTGGCCCTGGGGCTGGATACGGCCAAGGGAGATCCCACCGGAACCTGGTCGCTCCGAGTGAAGGATTTCGAGGAGAACGGCCGCATCATTGGAGCCATGGGGTTCCCGACAGTCGTTATCCAGGAAGGAGGATAC
Source organism: Desulfococcus multivorans (assembly GCF_001854245.1). GTDB lineage: Bacteria > Desulfobacterota > Desulfobacteria > Desulfobacterales > Desulfococcaceae > Desulfococcus > Desulfococcus multivorans. The sequence continues at coordinate 50,958 of NZ_CP015381.1, forward strand.
CGAAATCGCACCCTCGGCAGGAACGCCATGGGATTCTTCAAAGGCCTGATCGAGGCGCACCACCACTGGGGCCGAAACCGGCAGGAGCCCCGGGAGCGGCTTCATGGGGTCGGTTTCCGTGAAGTTATAGAGCCCCCGGACGTGGAGCGGGTGCGTCGATTGGTGGATATCACCGGTTTCTTCTCGGCCGAAGAGGTGGCGATCGCCGCTGAACTGGTTCAGGAGCGACTTGAGAAGGGACCCGACAGCGGCTATGAATTTGTTATGGGCGACCATTACGGGCGCCTGGCCGGGTATACCTGCTTCGGCCGGATTCCCGGTACGACGGCCAGTTTTGATCTCTACTGGATCGCCGTCCATCCGGAGTTCCAGGGCCGGGGCCTGGGACGGCGTCTGCTCCAGGAGTCCGAAAGACGAATCAAGGCGGTCGGCGGGGCGCGCATCTATGTCGACACCTCTCAACGGTCTCAGTACGCCGGCACCCGGGCGTTCTATGAAAGCTGCGGATACCGACTCGAGACCGTGCTGGCCGATTTTTACAGTCCCGGAGACGGGAAGGCCATATACTGCAAAGTCATCGGTTGAAAATCCTGTCTCGACTTTCATAGGCCGGTGCCTCTGTCCGGTCAACATCATGAACGTCGAAAGTGAATAGGAAATTCTTCCGGTGATAAATTTTTCCTGACACGTGGAAAAAACTCCGACACCCTCCCCATCCGATATCCCATTTCCCATCCATGGGTTGTGTCAATAAAACAAGCTTTTTCAAAATATTGTGATCCTGTCTTTCGGATCCTGCTGGTATGGAAATTGCTCCATGTGAGACGGCTATTCAATGAGTTTCTCTGCAGCCTTCCGAGCTGCGCAGGTATCTGATGCCGGCCCGTAAACTTGTGGGTCCGGCGGCCCTCATCGGATCTCCGCCCAATGTCCAGGCCTGCGGCTCGCGCTGTTTCAGATCGCCGATACGGATCTCCATGAAGAATGCGGCCGCCCCGGCCTCTTGTGGCACCAGGCCCTGGTATACGGATGGTATCCAGAAAGGAGAAAAAATGGAGCAACGGATAAAGGTTCTCATGGTGGATGATGAGGCCCAGTTTCGGGCGACGACATCCAGGATATTGAACAAGAAAGGCTTTGCAACCACCATTGCCGGCAGCGGTGAGGAGGCGATCGGGATTCTGGAGGAGCACCCTCAGGACGTGATCATTCTCGACATCAAGATGCCCGGCATGGACGGACACGAGGCTCTGAGCGAAATCAGGAGAATACGCCCGGAAACCCAGGTGATCATGCTCACCGGTCACGGAGCCGGGGATTCCGCCAAAGCATCCCTCGGAAAGGGCGCTTTCGACTATCTCAGCAAGCCGTGCGACATCGATCTTCTGGCCTTGAAAATCAAAGAAGCGTTTAAGGCGTCCCACAAGGATTTCAAAAAAGAGGAAAAGAACGCCGGCAACATCATGATCCATATCGAGGATTACACCACCATCCGGCCGGAGCAGACGGTAAGGGAAGCCATTCAGGCCCTCATGCGCTCCTTCGAAGGGTTGATTTCCTCGAGTCGTGTCATGGAAACCGGGCATCGTTCCCTTCTGGTCCGCGGTCCCGGTCAGGATGTGATCGGCATCATCAGCATCCTGGACCTCCTCGAGGCGGTTCGACCGGGCTATCTGAGCGCGGCGAAGCCCTCCATGGCCGACAGCATCCAGTATTCGCGGATGTTCTGGACCGGTCTGTTTTCAAGCCAGGTCAAGGCCCTGGCCGATAAATCCGTAGCGGAGGTCATGTCCGATACTCCGCCGTGCATGGATGAGGATACCAACCTGATGGAGCTGGCCGACTTCATGTACACCCATCAGGTCAGGCGGGTGCTCATCACCCGTGCGGACAGGGTCGTCGGCGTGGTTCGTGAGCAGGAGCTGTTTTTTGAAATGGCTCATATCATTTTTTAATTGTTTGAAATCAATTTGACATCGATCGTCAATGAAGGAGGAGGGTTATGAATCCATCAATAAAATCCGGTGACGCCCGAACCGATCATGATCTTGCGTCATCCCACGCTGTGGATGCACCCGTGACCCGAAAGAGCGCCATCAGGAAAAAGAAAGCTTCCGGCTATGACAAGTATGTTGATTGGAAGCTGTTTATCATCCCTGTGGTGTTGCTCTTCGGCATTTTGATCATGCCGACGCCATACAGCATGAAAGACGTGGGTACGGAATACAAGGTCGGCCCCAAAGCGGTGACCAACTTCCTCGCCAAGGCGCTTTTTAACCAGGAAACGCCTTATCTCGAACAGTGGCAGCTCCTTACGGTTCAGATCATGGACCAGAACATGCGGATGGGCGCCCTGGGCAAGGACCGCTTCCTGAAAAGAGACGCCAAGTGGCTCAGGCAGAACAAGATCGCCTCGGACAAGGTCAATCTGGCGCAGGCCATGGCCTGGGTCAGCGACAATGTTCCGGATGAACGGTTTCGCGGACTCATGAAAAGTGCGCTGGATCTTCGCAGGGACAACCTCAAATACGAAACCCTGACGGGAGATGACAAGGCAGCCGCCGATACCGGCGCCTGGCACATCCAGGTCGCCATCGCCATGGGCGCCTTCGTGGTCTTCTGTTTTCTGACGGAGTGCATCCCGCTTCCCGCCGTCTCCTTCTGCACCGGTCTTCTGCTGGTCTTCACCGGCGTGGTCACCCGCTCCGAAGTGGCCCAGCTCTACTGGGATGACGCCGTCTGGTTCATCATGGGCAGCCTCATGTTCGCGGCCGCCTTCGTCAAGACCGGGGTGGACAAGCGGGTCTGCCTGGCCATGTTCAAGAAACTCGCGGTTCCCAACGTGAAGATGATCAGCATGATTTTCTTTCTGATCATCTCACCGCTGGCGGCCGTCATCTCGGACCACGCATTGGCGGCCATGTTCCTCCCCATCGCCATGCTGCTCTATCAGAACAGTCTGACCCAGGAAATCCCGGAGGACCCCGAGCTGGGCAAAATGCTGATGATTTCCATCGCCATGGCCTGCAATATCGGTGGGCCCGGCGCCCCGTCGGGCGGTGCTCGCAACGTCATCCTGATGACCTATCTGAGCGACATGTTCGGCATGGATATCGGCTATTTTCAGTGGATCACCTACTGTGCGCCCTTTCTCGTCGTCATGATCCCGGCCACCTGGCTGCTGGTCAACTGGCAGTTCAAGCCCCGCATTCATTCTCTGGCGCCGGCCATGGACCAACTCAGGAAAGAGATCGACAAGATGGGCGGCTGGAGCCGGAACCAGATCAGTGCCCTCATCATCTTCGTCATCATGGTCTTCGGCTGGTTCACGGAGAAAACCTTCTATGAAATGGGGATCTTACCCATTCGATTGGGCCTGGGCGTCCTGGCCATGGCCGGCGCGGTAGCCTACCTTATGGCCGGCATCGTGAACTGGCGGGATTACCAGGAAAAGGTGGACTGGGGCGTGGTCTGGCTCTACGCCGGCGCCATCATCTTCGGCCGCACCCTGGACGGCACCGGTGCAGCCTATTGGCTGGCCCGGAGCGTCATGGACCTGCTCGCGCCCCTGGGCATGAATTCAGGACTGCCGCTTCTGGCCATATCCAACGGGATCACGGCCGTTGTCACCAACCTCATGGCGGACGGACCGGCCGCGGCGGCCGTGGGGCCCATCACGCTGAACATGGCGGGGCTCGCCCACCCGGGCACGGCCTACCTGCCCTTCATGGCCATGTCCACGGCCATCGCCTCTTCTTTTGCATACTGCCTGATTATCGGCACGCCGCCCAACGCCATCGTCTATGCCAGCGGTTACCTCGAACCCAAGGACTTTCTGCGGGTCGGCATCCCGCTCTGGTTCCTGGCCAACATCGTTCTGCTGCTTCTGACCGCGGTGTATTGGGTCGTCCGGGGATTCGGGGCACTGCCGAACTTCTGATCCCAGCGGCAGCTTTCCAACAGGGAAACCGCCTTCCGGCTTATGGGGAGGACGGTTTCCCACCCCCCTTCCGGGGGTATTTCCCCACCCATCATTGACTTGAGCGCTTTTATGCATAATTAATTTGCTTAAAACGTTTTGATTTGCTTGAGTCGCCTCTCGCTCAGCATGGCGTCTTTTCGACCGCAGGTTCCTTCACTTCCGCGCTTTTTCATTCTTCTTGGTAGCGGGTTTGCTTCATCGAAACTCAACTTTCGACTGTCATCGGCCATATCCATCCGGTCACCATCATGAAAGTCGAAAGTTGAAATCGAAAGAAAACGCTTTTTTTCCCTGTACGGGAGACGGCGGGAATACGGCCGCAAAAATGCGCCGGATACGTGTTCGCCCGAACATTGATGTGTGCCGGCGGATGTTGTCTCGCGCGGAGACCGGCCGATAATTCGGATCCGGGCTTGAAACACGGAGGATGAAAACAATGACGACAACGACATTCAGGGTAGTGAGATGCGACGGCAGCAGTGTATTGCTTGAAAAGGCGGCCGTAGACGGTTTTCGTGAACGACTGAGGGGAACGCTTATTACCCCTGCGGATGAAGCATATGATTCGGCGCGACGGGTATGGAACGGCATGATCGATCGGCGGCCGGGGCTGATGATCCGGTGTGCGGGAACGGCCGATGTTATCGCCGCCGTTAACTTTGCGCGGGAGCACGGTCTCCTGATCACCGTTCGCGGCGGCGGTCACAATGTGGCCGGAAGCGCATTGATGGACGATGGTTTTGTGATCGACCTATCGGGGATGAGAGGCGTGCACGTCGACCCGGAAGGCCGGCTGGCGCGTGTCGAGGGCGGCGCGCGCCTTCGGGACCTTGACCACGAGACCCAGGCTTTTGGCCTTGCCGCTCCCGTTGGCGTGGTGTCGGCCACCGGTGTCGGAGGGCTCACGCTTCACGGCGGCGCGGGATGGCTGCTGAGAAAACACGGATTTTCCATTGACAACCTGGTGTCTGTGGAGATGGTGACCGCAGATGGGCAGTTTCGGAAGGCCAGTGAAAACGAAAACTCCGATCTATTCTGGGCCGTCCGGGGCGGCGGGGGAAATTTCGGCGTGGTGACCGCCTTTGAGTTTCGATTGCACCCCGTAGGGCCTCGGGTATGGATGGCCGTTCCCATGTACCCGCTGGAGCAGGCGGAAACGGTGGTCAACGGACTTCGGAACTACATGGCCGAAGCCGATGAGAATTTGATGGTGCTGGCGGTCTTCTGGAGTGCACCGGATGCGCCGGAGATTCCGGCGGCGGTGAGAGGCGCGCCGGTCGTCATTCTGATGGGCTGCTATACCGGGCCTTTTGAAGTTGGCGAGAAAGCCATCGCGCCTCTCCGGACGCTGGGCCGTCCCGTCGCGGATCTCAGCGCTCCCATGCGTTGGGTCGAAGTACAGAAATTTCTGGACGCGGATTATCCTGACGGGGCGTTTTATTATTGGAAATCCCTCTACCTCGACCGCCTGGATACAGCAGTAATCCGGTCTCTTGTCAAATATACGGAAAACCGTCCTTCATCCCTCTCCTCCATCGATATCTGGATGCTCGGGGGGGCCTCTACGACTGCCCCGACATCGGAGAGTGCGTTCTGGCGGCGGGATGCGCCGTTCATGCTGGGTATCGAAGCCAACTGGAAGCGGCGTGAAGAGGCTGATAAAAACATTGAATGGGCACGCCGTCTGCATAAGGCTATGCGTCTCTACTCCCGTGATGGGATTTACCTGAACTTTCCCGGTTTTATGGAAGACCGGGACACCCTTCTGAGGTCGGCCTACGGTCCGAATCTGGCACGGCTCAGAGCCGTGAAAGCGCATCACGATCCCACCGGTCTTTTCTCCGGATTGTTGAACATGGGCGCCGGGACGGGATTCGGCGCGCATGAAAGAAGTTGACTCAACTTTCGGCGGACATAGGCCGTATCCATCCGGTCACCATCATGAAAGTTGAAAAGTTAACAGGATCGGCACCGTCGCTATTTCGATGCGGAGCAGGGCTTGACGGCGTTGGAAACGGGAACTTCGGATATCGTCCCGCCCTGGCTGATGAAGATTCCGCTCAGAATCAAAACCGCCGCGAGATACTGCTGGGGGAGGAGTTGTTCGTTCAGGATCAGCCATCCGAGAATGATGGTGAATACCGGGATCAGGTTTACAAATACGGATGCCTGGTTGACGGGAATGCGGCTGAGGCTGAAATTATAGAGACCGTAGGCGCCGATGGTTACGAAGGCGCCCAGGTAGACCACCGCGAAGAGACCCGGGATGTCGATTTCCGAGGGCAGGGTGGTCGACGGCAACAGAAGCAGCGGCGTATAGAAAAGGCAGCCGGCCGCGACCTGGGTTGCGGTCAGAAAAACCGGCGAATAAAAACGGCTGAGCTTTTTCAGAGTGATAATATAGCCTGTGGCGCATATCATGGCCACGAATTCCAGGAAGTTGCCCAATGGCGGATTGGGAGCGTTTTCCGATGCCTGACCCGTCACGCTCAGCCAGCACGATCCTGCAATGGCCAGGGCCAGCCCGATGACCGTCTGTCGGGACAGATGCTCCTTCAGGGTATAGTGAGCTGCCACCGCAGCCAGAAGCGGCAGGGTGCCGGCGATGATACCGGCCTGGGAGGCCGTGGTATACGCCAGGGCCTTGGCTTCAAAGATAAAATAGAGGCACGGTTCGCAAAACGCCATGAACACCAGGTATTTTATCGTACCTTTCTTGAGCCGAATCGATCTGAAATACCGGAAAAAGAGCAGAAAACAGAGGCACGCCACCGCCATGCGTCCGAAGATCACCACCACGGGATCGTAGGTGCGAAACGCGATTTTCAAGGCGGGAAAAGAACTGGACCAGAGGATCATTGCGCCGATCAGGCTTGCGTAACAGATGAGACGGTACCGGGTGTTCACGATGTTGTACGTTCCTTTATAAATATATTGACTCAACTTTCGACTTTCATAGGCCGGTGCCGGTCATCGTCATGAAAGTCGAAAGTTGAATATTGATTTTGTATGTCCATAACTGCATAATATGAACCTCGGACTACCAACCGTCAACCGTGTCTCGGAGGATACCGCAAATGATGTATTCATGGACCAGCATCCAGGATGAGCTGCCGCCGTCCGAGGAAGAGGTGTTGGCATTCGTGTCTCACCCCGACCTGAAAGACTTCAGCTATAACGTCATGATCTACGACGCCGACGCCAATGTGTGGCGTGAATCCCAGGGAAGAAGAACGAGCAGGCACGTCACGCATTGGATGCTTCTGAGTCCCCCGGAAGACGTCTTTACACAAGACAAGGGTGAGCCCATCACAGAACCCAGGCCGAATCGTCGGGAGAGCGACCGCAACAAGGATATCGTCTGTTGGCTCCTGGAGGGACGGTCTCCCAGAGAGATCTCGGAGATGTACGATCTCAGCATCGGCCGTGTCCGAGTCATCATCAAGCGGGTCATCAAGAAGATCGCGCCGGGTATGGTCCTGTCAACCCGGGAGATGCGACGGATCCGGGAGCATCTGATCTCGAAGATCCGGGATGAGCTTTAGGTTCGCGGTATTGCATCATGAGGCGGGAGACTCCCGTATGGCGAAAAATTCCGATGCGTTCCTATTCAATACCCTGTCCAGCTCCTCGTCGGTAAGTCCCGAATCCCGAAGCCGTTTCAATTCTCTGTCCCAGGCATAGGGAATATTGGGAAAGTCGGATCCGTACATGATTCTGTCCAGGCGATAGTGCTTCAGGTCTATGGGGTCGGCGATGGGGAAATAGTCCGTCAACACCATGGTGGTGTCAAGCCAGAGATGATCGTATTTTTCGATCAACTGTCTGTATTCGCGGATCTCGCTGAAGCCCAGGTGGGGAACACAGATGTGAAGATCTGGAAAATTAACGAGAACGCTTTCCAGTTTGTCGGCCGCGCAGATTTTATGGGGATCGCACCGGTAAACAGGGCTTTTCGGCTCTTTTCCGAAATGAATCACAACCGGTTTACGGTTGGATTGGCAGACATCGAAGATGAGGTGGGCGGCATCCGAATCGATGTCGAAGCATTGTACATGGGTATGGAGCTTTACGCCGCCCAGACCGTCATCGAAAGCTTCCTGCAGGATCGTATCGGCGCCCTCCTCGCCGGGAAAGACGGTGGCCATGCCGGTAACGCGGCCACGGTATCGCCGGCATTGCCGTACCATGAATTGATTCAGGTCCCTTGCAATCCCCGGGGAATGCGCATATTGAAGTGCGATGATATGATTTACGCCCCGGGACAACAGAAAATCGAATACTTCGGCGGCGGTCAAGGCGTATCGGATATGCCAGGCGTTCCGATCAAACCACCGGCGTATGGCTTCAAAGAGATTGTCCGGGAAGATATGGATATGGGCGTCAATCACTCTCGGAAATCCGCGGGGGATCGCGTCGCCTTCCGAGTCGTTCAGTGTTGGGAGATCCGGGCTTAGCATCGTTTCATTCCAATCGTTTTTTTTCGTATACAGCGAATTCATCGCCGTCAATTGAATATCTCAATCCGTATTGGTAAGCGGCCGCGTTTCCGCGTAGATGAGCGCAAAGGGCGAGACGGCCCTGCGAACCGCCTCCGTGAACCGGGTGAAGATCGCCGTGGAATAGTACCTTCCTTCGGGTGTCAGGTCCTGGAACATCATGAGGCGCAAGCCGCGGCTGATTTCCATTTGAACGCCCATGCCGCGGCGACACAGGTTGCAGATGTTTTTCAGACTCGTCGCACCGAAACGACGATCTATGCAATCCGTTGCCTGAAATCCCGATTCGTGCAACTCTCGGCGTATATGATGCTTCAATTCGGCATCCAATCCTCCCAGATGGACGATCGGGGTCATGATCGCGCTGCCGTGAATTGAGATGGCGACATCCGATTGGCAGACGATGTCCAGGACGGTGGGTTCGTCAAATCGGGTGCTGGTGATGTGCAACGCCAGATTTCCGCCGGGTTTGATGCCTTCAAAAGCGTAAAAAGAATGATCCCATCCGGCAATGGCGTTGGCGATTCGGGTTGACCCGGGCTCGATCTCACCGCCGTGGATACTCAGAATGGCGACACCGGTGCTTCCGAGTCGCCAACGAATGCGGTAATCAATCCCTCGGCGTTCGCAGGCGTTAAGGTTTTCAAAACTGCTGTAGCGATCCATACCGCCTCTGTAAAGATCTCCTTTCTTAAACAGGATCATTTCGCCATATCCTTCATAAAACCGGGAAGGATGAAACGTCAAGCGTCTTCTGGACGGTTGCTCTGGGTTCTGTTTTAGCCCGCTCCAGATCGAGTGGAATAATTCCCACCGATGTATGATATACCATCTCCGAATTGCGGGTGGGGCTTTTGCCCCCTCGCGGCATATCGGGGAAACGCCATGCCTGAAGACCATGACATCCGCCATTTGGAAAGATTATCCGGTGTGGTGTTCGTTGTCGTCGGATGACGGCAGGCTCCGGACGTCGGGGCAGGATCCCCAGAGTTCCCCGATGATCCTTCTTGCGTGATCGATGGGGCCGCTGGTCCAGAAGCGTTCGGTTCCGGGCCGGCTGCCGCATGATGCGATGTTGTCCGCATTGAGGCGACGTCTCAGCTCCTTCGCCACCGCGGCGGCAGGGTCGATCACGGTAATGGTGGGTCCGGCGACGGCCTTGATCATGGGTGAGAGGAATGGATAATGGGTGCACCCCAAAACAAGCGTGTCGGCGCCTTTTTCGAGGAGAGGCGTGACATAGTTTTCCACCAGGGAGACGGTTTTCCGACCGCCCAACTCCGCGCGCTCCACCTGCTCAACAAGGCCGGGACATGCCTGCAGGAGAATGCGCACGCCGTTTCCATGGCGGGCGATCAGACGTGAGACTCTGTCGCTGGCGATGGTCTGCCGGGTGGCCAGAACGCCGATCACCCCGGATCGCGTCATGCCGGCGGCGGGCTTTATGGCCGGTTCGATGGCTACCACCGGAACGGGACAGCGCGTGCGGAGCCCGTCGACCGCAACACCCGTGACCGTGTTGCAGGCCGCCACAATGGCCTTGACCCCCTGTACCAGGAAGAAGTCGGCGATGACCGATGCCCGTTTCTCGATAAAATCCCTGGGCCGGTCGCCGTAGGGTGCGTAGCCCGAGTCGGCGACATAGAGCAGATTCTCCTCCGGCAGCGCCTTGCGGATTTCACGAAGCACAGACAAGCCGCCCATCCCGGAGTCAAAGACCCCCACGGGAGCGTTGGCGGCGGCGCCATGCACCCCTCGAAGTCGGGGCGTCGGGATGTTCGTTGGCGCCATGCGCCCTGTCATCCGACTGACCGGATGACGCCGAACCAGGCGGACGCAGGGGTCTCCCGTATTGCCTCCTCGGTTTGATGGGGCTGCAGAAAACGGACGTTCATCTCTCCTCTCCCTTGTGACGGAAACGTTGATGGTTTTCCTGTACGACGCCAGAGATATTTACACCTATGGAGGGTTTTTTACAACTCAACTTTCGACTTTCACAGGCCGTATCTATCCGGTCACCATCATGAAAGTCGAAAGTTGAGTTACAATAGAATCGAGATGACTCGGGCGGCCTTGGTGCAGTGTAGGGTTTCGGGAAACATTTTTATTGAGATTCGAATACAATATCTTTATATTATAGCAAATATACAGCAGGAAAGTTTCCGTTTCGCCCGAGGATGCGCGTCTGTGTCGGCGGAGATGACTGCACCGAAACCTGAAGAACGAGGAGTTTGATGATTGTGAAAAAGAAGATATATGTCGTCGCCTGTGCCGTTCTATCCGTTGACCTGCGTCACGCAGTCGAGCGGCTGGGGATGGATGTCGTATTCCGGTTCCTGGAGGCCGGCCTCCACGATCGGCCGAACCTGCTGCGGGAGAAACTCCAGGGAGCTGTAGACGAGATCAACGCTGCGGGTGACGCGTCGCGAATCGTCATCGGCTATGGTATCTGCGGCCGCGGATCGGTAGGTGTCAAAGCCGGCGACGTTCCCATGGCCATCCCACGGGTGCACGACTGCATCGCCCTTTTTTTGGGCGGCGACGCAGTCTACCGACGTGAATTCCGCAAGGCCCCGGGAACCTACTACATTTCCGCCGGTTGGTACGAAGAGAAAACCGAGCCCCTCTCCCAGCGCCGTCTCTGGGCCGGCTACGGTGCGGAGCGGCTGCATTACGATGATCTGGTGAGGACATATGGGGTTGAGGCTGCCGACCGAACCTTCCGATTTCTGAACAGCTGGAAGACGCATTACCGTCGGGCGGCCTTTATCGATACCGGCGCAGGGAAATCGTTGAAATACGAGCAATACGCCCGGGACATGGCTGAAGAATACGGCTGGGATTTCGAGCGGATCGAAGGTGACCATGCGCTGATGGAGAGGCTCCTGAAGGCGATGGAAAGCAGCGACGACATACTGGTGGTGCCGCCCCATCACGTCATTGGCTTCGACGCGCTTCGGGCCGGTCTGACCGCCAATCCCGCCTGGACGGGTCGAGCTGCGGACGCCTCCGGTCCCCAGGTGATGGTGGTGGACGACGTCCGGCCCTCCCTCCCGCGGCCCGACACCCGTCCCGCTTATGGGCGTGAAGAGGGGCCTCCAATGGTCAAAACCGGCTTGGGGATCGATGCGGGGGGCACCTACACTGATGCGGTGATCTATGACGTTGCCCGTGGAAAAACTCTTTCAAAGAGCAAGGCCCTGACCACAAAATGGGATTTTACCCGGGGTATCGGGGAGGCGCTCGCCGGCCTCGACGGCGAGCGCCTCCGGACGGTGGAAATGGTGGCCCTCTCCACGACGCTTGCCACCAACGCCATTGTTGAGGGGGAAGGACAGAAGGTCGGTATGATCCTGATGCCGCCCTACGGGCTTTTCGACAGCCGGGACATCGCCTATGAACCCAAGGCCGTGGTCTCCGGCTCTCTCGAGATTTCGGGTCAGGAGCGGACCCCCGTCGACCCGGAGGAAGTCCGACGCATCGTCCGGCGGATGGTCGACCGGGATCAGGTTCGGGCCTTTGCGGTATCGGGGTTCGCGGGCAGTATCAACCCGGTTCACGAACTGGCGGTAAAGCGGATCATCCGGGAGGAGACAGACCTCTTCGTGACCTGCGGTCATGAGCTGTCGGACATCCTCGATTTCAAGGTCCGGGCCCACACCGCCATGCTGAACGCCAGGATCATCCCACGCCTGGCCAGGCTTCTCGTGGATCTTGAAGCGGAGCTTTCCCGCTTCCACATCCACGCCCCAGTGGTGGTGGTAAAGGGGGACGGCACGCTCATGAGCGCGGCCATGGCCAAGGAGCGCCCGGTGGAGACGATACTTTCGGGACCTGCGGCCAGCGTGGCCGGCGCCCGGCACCTTACGGGGCTTGCCGACGCTCTGGTGGTGGACATGGGGGGCACCACCACGGACACGGCGATCCTTCTGGGTGGAGGGGTATCCCTTTGTGACAGCGGCTCCAACGTGGGGGGGCACAAAACCCACGTCAAGGCTTTGGAAATCCGTACCCGTGGCCTGGGCGGCGACAGTCTGATCCAGATGGAGAAAGAGTCGATCATCATCGGTCCCCGTCGGGTCGCCCCCATGGCCTGGCTGGGGACCCGTCACCCGGCCGCGGACCGGGCCGTCGCCTACCTGGAGACACGGATCCACCGATATGCAGCATCCACCCGGGGCATGCAGATGCTGGCCCTGAACGGGACCCCGGAGGATATGGACCTGACCGATTCGGAGCGGGAGATCGTCGATCTCCTTGCCGAGAGGCCCTTCAGCATCGACGAAATTCTCGAAAGAACCGGGGCCATGATCGAACGGGCGTTGCCCATCCGGCGCCTCGAGGAATACGCCGTTATCCAGCGTTGTGGCCTCACCCCGACGGACCTGCTTCACATTACCGGTCGCTTCGATCGATGGGATGGTCGGACTGCGTCGCGATATGCCGCCATATACGCGGCCCTGGAGAAAAAAGATACGGCGGAGATGGCCGAAGCCATGCTGGATAAGGTCGTCCGGGATCTGGCCTTGGAATTGCTCAAGCGGGAGTTGGACGGCAAGATCGATCCGGAGGCCGTTCACACCTGTCCCGTCTGCCGCACTTTGGTGGAGAACATGTTTGCCGGCGGCAGCGATCACTACCGTGTAAAGATTGACCTCAAACGCCCCGTCGTGGGTATCGGCGCACCCATCCACTACTTTCTGCCCCGGGCGGCAGCGGTTTTGGGGGCCAAGGCGGTCCTGCATCCGGATGCGGACGTGGCCAACGCGATCGGCGCCATTACGAGCGACGTCGTGGTCAAGCGCCACGTGCGCATCGTTCCGGATCAGGCCGGAGGATTTTTAATTGAAGGCATTTCCGGCATCCGGCATTTCCGGCGGTTCGAAGAGGCCGACGAATATGCCCGGGATCGGCTCGTTGCCCTGGTTCGGGACCAGGCCGCCGTTTCAGGCACCAGCGCCCGAAGGGTCGAGCTCATCACCGAGGATCAGGTTCCCAGGGCTGCCGGGGGCGCGGAAATCTTCATCGGCCGTGTCATCTCTGCCACGCTGGTGGGTCGACCCGATCGGGTGCTGCAGAAAACATGATGCCGCGTGTCGCGGACATGCAGCTGAGGCTGCGACGGTGATGGCCGCCGGCATGACGCACCTCCCCTTCAAGGTTGATGCCGCCATACACCCCCTTGGCACGGGAAAAGGCGAGATCGTCGAAGCATATGACCAGAATATTCGAATCGGTTTTCGAAGGTCACCTGTTTTTGCCGGATATCTTATTTTATACCGGGCGGATGCGGGAGTATCGTATTGGTGGCGGCGGGGTGCTGATTCGGCTTATCACCCGAGCAGGGTGTTTATTTTTTTCACAAGTTCCGTATTGGAGAACGGCTTGGTGATGTATGCGTCAGCCCCGAGATTCAAGCCTTTGGCGATATCCACATCCCGGCTCCGGGCCGTCAGGTAGATCACCTTGATGTCATCCCACTCCGGTCTTTCGCGGATCATCTGAAAAATTTCATACCCATCCAGATCGGGCAGCATGATGTCCAGAAGAATCAAATCCGGCTTGGACTGGGCAATGGTTTCCAGGGCGTCCTTACCACTTTGGGCCAGTTCCACTTCAAACCGGTTTTTTTCCAGCAGGAACTTGAGGGGGACAAGGATGCTCAACTCATCATCGACGATCAGTATTTTCTTTGAACCCATACACCCCTCCCATCTGTGTGGCAGCGATGCCGCGCCGTATCGTTTTTTGAGCCGTTTCCCGGGGTTGATGCCCTTTCGACAGATTGACGCCTATTCAAAATTGGATTATGCTGTCACTATCTGAATTATATCTGTTATTATAAGTATCAATAAATCCGACCGGCGACAATCGCAAATTGTAGTCGTGACGTCCGTTTCACCTGCGGCGAAACCGGATTTCCGGTATGGAGGAGGCTGTCATGGCACCGGACTCTCTTTGCAACAAAAGGCTTATCGCCTTGTTTTTGTTGGGCTATATATTACTGAACAACCCGTTGCTGTCGTTGTTCAATCAGCCCGGAATGGTTTGGGGGATTCCCCTGTTTTTTGGATATATTTTTGGCGTCTGGCTGTTGCTGATCATCCTGATCCTATTGGCCGTCGCTTCCGTCCCTCCGTCGTCGTGACGGCGCCATCCATGTTCCAACGCCCTCCCGCGGTACCAGGACATTAGCCCGTGTCGCCAATGCTGTCCACCGAGACCATTCTTTTCGCTTCCGTGTGCTATCTCGGCGCCTTGTTCGCCATCGCTTATTATGGCGACAAGCGCGCCGACGCCGGTCGCAGCATCATCAGCAACCCTTATGTCTATACCCTGTCCCTTGCGGTCTACTGTACGGCATGGACATTTTACGGCAGCGTGGGCCGGGCTGTCCGATCGGGCCCTGAATTTCTGGCCATCTATATCGGCCCGACCCTGATGGCCGCCCTGGGATGGGTGGTGATGCGGAAAATTCTGCGGATCAGCCGCATCCACCGGATTGCCTCCATCGCCGATTTTATCGCCTCCCGGTATGGGAAAAGCGTGGCACTGGGGGGGGTGGTGGCGGTCATTGCCGTGTTGGGCGTCGTTCCTTACATCTCCCTTCAACTCAAGGCCATCTCCGTCAGCTTTCTATTGTTGAGTCATTATTCCGAAGGTGCCGTTGCCGTGGGCTTCGGGAGTCTCTTCTTTCTCAAGGACACGGCGTTTTATGTGGCTGTTCTGCTGGCGGTGTTCGCCGTTCTTTTCGGTACGCGAAAACCGAAGGTGACCGAACGCCATGAAGGCCTGGTGGCGGCCATTGCCCTGGAATCGGTGGTCAAACTGGTCGCGTTTCTGGCCATTGGGTTTTTCGTGACTTACGGGCTTCATGACGGTGTGGCCGATCTCTTCTCCCATGCGGAGCATCGGCCTGATCTTCGTGATCTTTTCACCCTGGATATGTCCGCCGGCGCTTCCGCCGACTGGACCGTCCATGTCCTCCTCAGCATGCTGGCCATCGTTCTCCTGCCCCGACAATTTCAAATGGCCGTCGTTGAAAACGTCGATGAGGCGCATCTGAAAAAAGCGATGTGGCTATTTCCGCTTTATCTCCTGGCCATCAATCTGTTTGTTCTGCCGGTGGCCTTGTCGGGTATGATCCAGTTTGGCGGTCAGGCCGTCGATGCCGATACTTTTGTGCTGCGTTTGCCGCTGGTTTACGGTCGGCATGCACTGGCGCTTCTGGTATTCGTCGGGGGCATGTCGGCGGCTACGGGGATGGTAATCGTGGAAACCATCGCCCTTTCCACCATGATCAGCAATAATCTGGTGATGCCCCTGTTGCTGCATATTCCCGCCCTGAGACTGGGGCGACACAGCGATTTGGGCGCCTGGCTGGTGGCCGTCCGACACGCGGCGATTCTGTTGACGGTTCTTCTCGGCTATATCTACTTCCGTCAAACCGCCGAATATTACCCCCTCGTCGCCATCGGCCTGGTCTCTTTTGCCGCGGCGGCCCAGTTTGCGCCGGCGCTTCTGGGCGGGATATTCTGGAAGGGCGGCACCAAGGCCGGGGCCTTGAGCGGCCTCATCGCGGGCTTTCTGGTGTGGCTCTATACCTTGGTTCTTCCCACCATGACGGATGCCGGCCTGCTGTCTTCGGGATTTATCCGGGAAGGGCCCTTCGGCCTCCATTGGCTGCGGCCGTTCCATCTCTTCGGGCTTACGGGCCTGGATACCATTTCCCACGGCGTCTTCTGGAGCCTTCTCATCAATACCGGCGCCTATATCGGTGTATCGCTTTTCAGTGAACAGTCCGTTTTGGAAAAAAACCAGGCGATCCTGTTTGTGGATGTCTTCCATTTCTCCCAGAAAGCCGAAGATTCCGCCATCTGGCGCGGGACGGCAAGAGTTCCGGACCTGACATCGCTTCTGGAACGATTTCTGGGGAAGGCGCGTACCCAGGAGGCCTTGGATGCCTATGTCCAAAAGCACCACGCGGACCGGAATCGGCCTCTGACCGCCGATCCGGGGTTTGTCACCCATGTCGAAAAAGTCTTGACCGAAGTGATCGGTTCGGCCTCGGCTCGTGTCATGGTGGCCTCGGTGGTGACCGAAGAAAGCTTCGGCATCGAGGCGGTGATGGATATCGTTGACGAGACGCGTCAGGTCATCATTCACAGCCACGAGTTGGAGAAGGCGACCGCCGATCTCAAGGCGGCCAATGAGCGGCTTCAGGAGCTGGATCGCCTCAAGGATGAATTTATTTCCACGGTGACCCACGAGCTGCGCACGCCGCTCACCGCCATTCAGTCGATTGCCGAGATTTTGAGAGAGTATCCCGATACAGACAAAAAAGAACAGGGTGAGTTTCTCGAAATCATGATCAACGAAATCCATCGCCTGGCGCGTTTGATCAATCAGGTGCTCGACTTTCAGAAAATCGAAGCGGGCCGGATGGCATGGCAGGTCACCGCTTTGGATCTCGGCGGGGTGATTCGCCACGCCGTCACTGCTACGCGTCAGCTTGTCGCGGAGAAAGATCTCCGATTGACGGTGGCTTTGCCGGAACATACCCCTGAAATTTCAGGAGATCGAGATCAATTGGTGCAGGTTATGGTCAACCTGATTTCCAACGCGGTCAAGTTCTGCGACCCTCATACCGGCCGAATTCATATCGCCATGGTTCATCAGGACAACATCCTGACGGTCAGTGTCAGAGACAACGGCGTCGGTATCAGTGAAGATGCCCAGTCGTTGATATTTGAGCAGTTTACCCAGGTTTCGTCCGCCGGTCGCGGCCGGCCCCAGGGCAGCGGCCTGGGCCTTGCCATCACCAAGCGCATCGTAGCGTTTCACGGCGGCACCATATCCGTTCGGAGCGCGCCGGAGCAGGGGACCGTCTTTACGGTTGCCCTGCCGGTTGACCGAACGGGCGGCATGCACTAACTCTGGCGGTGAACATTGGTGGACATCTTGTCGACAGACCACATGTGGTAAATCAGACCTATTTGAGCGGGATGTCGTTTTGAGCTTTGCCGTCCTGATAGACAGCCGAGAGCGCGGCATAGGTGCGCTTCAGCCGCGCCACACGCTGATTCATCACACATGTCTTCTCCAAAGTCATGAGGGCGCCGGAGAAGGTGACGATCAGGAAGAGATGTCGGTGTCGTCCGAGGCCGTTCGCTTCCGGCTGTAGCGCGTCATGCATTTATCCAGGCAATCCGGGCAGTTGGACTCGACGATCCTGTTCCTTGAAAAAAAGGTGTTGAAGTTGGCGATCCAATCCTCTCCGGCCCGGGGACACTGGTGAACATAGTCGATGAACTGCACCAGGCGGTTGATGGCGACCTTGTCCATGGCGTGCTCCATCCGGCAGGCGTTCTCTTCCGCCCGGTCTTCGTCGAGAAGGAGAACACAGTGCAGGAAATCTTTGATGACATGGTGGCGCCGCAGGACTTCCATGGCGATCCTTTCGCCTTCAGGAGTCAGGGTGATAAAACTGTAGGGCTTGTAGTTGACCAGCCCTTTCTCCGACAAGGTTCTCAGGGCGGAAGTAACGGTGCCGCTCAGCACGCCGATCTTCTCGGCGATGTCCTTTACCCTGGCCACGGTGTTCTCCCGCTGCAACTCCAGAATTGTTTCAAGGTAATTCTCTAAATTTTCGGAAAGCCCCTGCATGCGCCCTCTTGTGCTTTTTTCCGGGATTGACGACGTCGGATGATGCGGCGAATTTTTTAACGATCGCATACATCAGATCAGCTGTCAAATTTTTTTCCCTCCGTCATAAAAATGTTGTTAGGCGTATCAAAATTTTGACAAATCAAATATTTTTTGATTGATGCGTCGTTTCCCGGACGGGAGTGATGGATCCGGATGAATCTGCCGTTCAGGAGCCGGTGTCGTTGTGGAAGCGTGAATAGGATTCATCCAGAGCTTTTTGAATGGCGAGGATGGCATTGCCGACGTCATTTTTTCGGCCTGGCCACTCGCTGTCACCAGAGGCTTTCATTTTTTTGAATTTGGCCCATGCTGCCTCGTTTTTCTTTTTGAGGGCATCCAACTCACGGTTATATGCCGCCTTGTCCGCGTCGGCGATCCGGTCTTTTCGGGATTCCAGTGCCTCAAGCCTGGCTATGCAGGTGTTGAGTTCTTCACCGAATTTGCCTTCACACGCATCTCGTGTTTCCATGTCTCGCTCCTTTAATTATGCAGATTATGCAGATGGTTGTTTTTCAACTTTCGACTTTTATGATGGTGACCGGAGAGGTGCCGGGCCGTATCCGCCCGGCACCGGCCTATCAAAGTCGAAAGTTGCGTTATTTGTCGTACGGTTTTTCCCGGTATGAACACATGGTAATACCTGAGACGAAATGCTCAAGTGCGAAATTGGGCGCGCTATGCACCGTTGCATGTGCAGGAGCCCTCCAGGCCGGCGGTTGGATGCCGGCCCGGCCTGAAGGTTTCCAGAATATGCTGCATTTATGCAACATCCTCGTACTCGGCGTCGATGACGTCATCGACGTCCCGGGACCGACCGCCCTGCGGCGATGTCGAGGGGCCGCCGGCCGTCTTCGTTTCCGGACCCTGAGCGCCTTGGGGACCTCTCTGGTACATGGCCTCGGTCATACGATGCACAGCCTGGGTCAGGATTTCCGAGCGCTGCTGAATTTCCGCCGCATTATCGCCGGCCATGGCCTTTTTCAGGTTGTCGACGGCTGTCTCGATGTCGCGTTGAATTTCCCCGTCCACGGTGGAACCCTGCTCCCGCAGACTTTTCTCCGTCGAGTAGATCAGATTGTCGGCCTGGTTACGGGCGCTCACCAATTCCTTTCTACGACGGTCCTCTTCCTGATGCAACTCGGCCTCACGGATCAGCCGCTCGACTTCGGCCTTGTCGAGGCCGGATGCAGCCGTAATGCGGATGGACTGTTCCCGGCCGGTGGCTGTGTCCTTCGCCGATACGCTGACGATGCCGTTGGCGTCGATGTCAAAGGTCACTTCGATCTGAGGGGTTCCCCGGGGTGCCGGGGGAATGCCGACCAGTTCGAATCGCCCCAGGACTTTGTTGTCTTTGGCCATTTCGCGCTCGCCCTGCAGCACCTGTATGGTCACGGCTGTCTGATTGTCCTCGGCCGTTGAGAAGATTTCGCTTTTCCTGGCGGGAATCGTCGTGTTCTTTTCAATCAGCTTCGTCATGACGCCCCCCAGGGTTTCGATGCCGAGAGAGAGCGGTGTGACGTCGAGCAGGAGCACGTCCTTGACGTCCCCCTTGAGAACGGCGCCTTGAACGGCAGCCCCCATGGCCACCACTTCATCCGGGTTGACGCCTTTGTGGGGTTCCCTGCCGAAAATCTTCCTGACCCGCTCCTGGACGATCGGCATCCGGGTCATGCCGCCGACCAGAATTACCTGGTCGATGTCCGATGTGGATAGACCGGCGTCTTTCAGCGCTGTTTCGCACGGGCCGGTCAGCCGATCGAGCAGATCCGAGACCAGGGATTCGAGTTTGGCCCGGGTAATACGGATGTTGAGATGCTTTGGGCCGCCGGCGTCCGCAGTGATGAACGGGAGATTGACGTCGGTTTCCAGGGTCGTGGAAAGTTCGATTTTGGCCTTTTCGGCAGCCTCCTTGAGCCGTTGGAGAGCCATCTTGTCCGTCCTCAGGTCGATTCCCTGGTCTCTTTTGAATTCGTCCGCCAGGTAATCGACCAGCCGCAGGTCGAAATCCTCCCCACCCAGGTGGGTGTCACCGCTGGTGGCCTTGACCTCGAAGACGCCGTCGCCGATGTCGAGCACCGAAATATCAAAGGTGCCGCCGCCCAGATCAAAGACGACGATCTTGCTGTCGCTGCCTTTGTCCATGCCGTAGGCCAAAGCTGCTGCCGTGGGTTCATTGATGATTCTCAGGACGTTCAATCCGGCGATCCTGCCCGCATCCTTTGTCGCTTGACGCTGACTGTCGTCAAAATACGCCGGCACTGTGATGACGGCGTCCGTGACCGCTTCCCCGAGGTAGGTTTCGGCGCTTGCCTTGAGGTTGGACAGAATGAAGGCGGAAATCTCCGCCGGGCTGTAAGACTTGCCCTCCAGATTGATCCGTACGTCCCCGTTGGCCGCTTTTTCGATTTTATACGGCAGAACGAGTCGGTCTTTCCGGACTTCCGGAGAGTCGAATTTTCGCCCGATCAGCCGTTTGACGCCAAAGACCGTATTTTCCGGATTGGTGACTGCCTGGCGTTTAGCGATCTGTCCTACGATCCGATCGCCGTTCCGGGTGACGGCGACTGTTGAGGGCGTTGTTCGGCCGCCCTCCGTATTGTTGATAATCACGGGCTCGCCGCCCTGCATGATCGAAATGCAGGAATTTGTCGTTCCAAGATCGATACCGATAACGTGTTTCATGGAATGTCCTTTCTTGTGCAGTGATATTATTTTTATCAATTTTTAAAAAAAGTAATATGCGTAAAAAATAAGTCAATATAAATTTGTTGGGTTTTTGTTTTTTTCGAAGTTTCCTGGGAATGAAATTCCATCCTCAAAAAAATGAAAAAACCTTTATTGATCTATTGGTCACAAATGGATAAATTTCGAAACTGAACAGTTGAATGAGGAAAATGTCGTGATGAAGGATGAAGATATCAGGGATAAGGTTGACATCCGGGATGAAGACATCAGAAGGCTCAACTTCATTCGGGATGCCGGGCGGTATGTGTTTCGAAAACACTTTCGTCAGGGCCTCCGATCCCGAATCATGGCGGTGCTGGACGCCGATGATGTTGTGCGGGAGACCTCGGGGGAGATGGTGGACGGTATTCGTGTCTTCCCGCGGGCTCGCCCCAGAAAAATGCTCCGGATATTTACGAAACGATTTGAGCGTTCGGCTCATGCCCACGAAGAGGCCCGGACCTACAAGATCATCGAGGCGGGCCTTGGTAACCGACATGTGGCGACGTCCAGCGAATTTATCGTGACGTATCGCCGAACGGGCCGGGGCCGTCCATGGGAGATCGTGCTGTGTGGCCTTCAAGAGTACGTTGCGGGAGAAATTCTTGATCCCTGGGGTTTTTTTTATGAAAAGCACCTCGAGGCGCTCTGCAGCAGCATTCAGGCCAAAGACGGCGATCCTCGGGGGCATTCATTCGAAAATTGGGTCCGGAACGTCCGCAAGAGCGCCGAAGATCTCATCGTCCGGCTCAAGGAAATGATTTTGAAAACAGGGTTCATCCCGGATTTGTCGGGCTTTGGCAACCTGATTCTGACCCCTGAAGGCGACATCAAACTCGTAGACATCAACAACGTCTCAAGAGTGGTATTTGACGATGTCGTCCGCACAGACGACAGAGGGTATCCGGTATGCGACAAATCCATCGAAGTTATGGCCGTGCTGGAGCAGCAGTTGCTCGGACGGGCCGTTGATATGAATGCGCTCCTCTACAGGCACTTTCTCGACACCGAAAGAACGAACCAGGTTAAAATCCTCGAGGAAAAATTTTACGCAGCGCACTCCGGCGGCGCGTAAGCGCCGTATTATCGAGGCGATGGGATAGAGAGGACATTCCCCATATCATCTTTTCGGATCTCAGGCTTCAGCGGCGACGGCGAAGGTTGACATCGCCGGGAGAATACCGGACCGACGCATGATTCGGATACCGGGTTTTTCGGCGGAAGGGTTCCCGGAAACGGGATTTTCGCCGGCCTTGTACTCGGCGCGGCACCTGTGGTATAGGCGAGGATCATTCAAAATCGCAGCAGGAGAAGATTCCATGACAGACGCCAGACGAGACGATTCGGCCGCTCCGCCGAATTTCATTCGACATATCATCAAGGAAGACATCGCCGGCGGCAGGTACGACGGTCGGGTCGTCACGCGTTTTCCGCCCGAGCCCAACGGTTACCTCCACATCGGGCACGCCAAATCCATCTGCCTCAATTTCGGGCTGGCCAAAGAATTCGGGGGCGTCTGCCACATGCGGTTCGACGACACCAATCCCGCCAGGGAAGAGACGGAATACGTCGATTCGATCCTGGAGGATGTGAGGTGGCTTGGCTTCAGCTGGGGTGAACATCTCTATTATGCCTCCGATTATTTCGAGCGGCTATACGATTTCGCCGTTCGCCTGATCGAGATGGGCAAGGCTTACGTGGACAGCCTCAGTCCCGATGAAATAAGGGAATACCGGGGAACCCTGACGTCGCCGGGAAAGGAGAGTCCTTACCGGAACCGCTCCGTGGCGGAAAATCTCGATCTGTTCCAGCGCATGCGCGCGGGTGAATTCGAGGACGGCGCGCACGTCCTGCGGGCAAAAATCGATATGTCCGAACCCAACATCATCATGCGGGACCCGGCCCTCTTCCGTATCCGCAAAGTCGGTCACCACCGGACCGGCGATACATGGTGTATCTATCCCATGTACGATTTTACCCACTGTCTTTCGGATTCCATCGAGGGAATCACCCATTCCATCTGCACCCTGGAGTTCGAGAACAACCGGGAGCTTTACGACTGGGTCCTTGACACACTGGCGGTTTACCATCCGCAACAGATCGAGTTCGCTCGGCTCAATCTCAGCTATACGGTGCTCAGCAAGCGTAAACTGATTCAGTTGGTGTCCGAGGGGCATGTGTCCGGCTGGGATGATCCGAGAATGCCCACCATCTCGGGATTGCGACGCCGGGGATACACGTCCGCGGCCATCCGGAATTTCTGTGAAAGGATCGGTGTGGCCCGCCGGGACAGCATGGTGGACATCGCTCTTTTGGAATACAGCATCCGGGAAGACCTGAATCGACGTGCCCCGCGAATGATGGCCGTCTTGAGACCCCTCAGGATTGTCATCGAGAACTATCCCGAGGGCGAAGTGGAAGCGCTTGAGTTTATCAACAACCCCGAAGACCCGGCGGCCGGCACCCGTAAGGTCCCGTTTTCCAGGGAGCTCTACATCGAGCAGGAGGACTTCATGGAAAATCCGCCCAAAAAATTCTTCCGATTGGCGCCGGGCCGGGAGGTGCGGCTTCGATACGCCTATTTTATCACCTGCACCGAGGTGGTGAAGGATGATGCAGGGCGGATCGTCGAGCTGCGCTGCACCTACGATCCGGCGACCAAGGGCGGAGACGCTCCCGACGGCCGGAAGGTCAAGGGAACCCTCCACTGGGTTTCGGCGGCCCATGCCGTTCCCGCGGAGGTGCGTCTCTACGATACGCTTTTCACATTGGAAAATCCAGCGGAGTGCGAGGATTTCCGGTCGTGCCTCAACCCGGATTCCCTGAAGGTCCTCACCGACTGCCGGGTGGAGCCCGATCTGGCCGATGCCCTGCCGGAGACCGGCTTTCAATTCGAACGGACGGGCTATTTCTGCGCGGACCGCGACAGCCGGCCCGGCCGACCGGTTTTCAACCGCACCGTGACGCTGCGGGACACCTGGGCCAAGATCCAGAAAAAAGAGCAGAAGCAGGCCTGATAGGCTGAACCGCCATAAACCGAGGACTGAAGGCGCAGCAGCGCTTTCTTTTCGGTCTTCAGCCTGATGTTCACACAACCTTTGGGAAGGCAGCATGACGACATCAGAGTCAACCGACTGCTGCGAGCTCACCGTCTGCACCCTGGCCAGCGGGAGCCGGGGCAACGCCGTTTACATCTCGGACGGACGGACCGGACTTCTAGTGGACGCCGGGCTTTCGGGGGTGGAGATCGAGCGGCGTCTGGCCGCACGAAATCTGTGCCCGAAGAACATCGACGCCATTCTCGTCTCCCACGAGCACACGGATCACATCAAGGGCGTAGGCGTCCTCAGCCGGAAGTATTCCCTTCCCGTCTACATGACCCCCAAAACGGCCCGGGCCGTTGGGTCCAAACTGGGACGGATCGACGAGGTACGGCACTTCGAGCCGGGCGTCCGGTTTCGGGTGGATCGACTCACGATCCACCCTTTCTCCCTTTCACATGACGCGGCCGACCCTGCGGGATTTACCATCGGCCGGAACGGCACCAGTATCGGCCTGGCCACCGACCTGGGCGTGGCCACCGCCCTTGTCAAGGCCCACCTCCGGGCTTGCACCCTGCTGATCCTCGAGGCCAACCATGATCCGGACCTCCTCATGCACGGTCCCTACCCGTGGCACCTCAAGCAGCGGGTCAAAGGTCGGACCGGCCACCTCTCCAACAGCCAATCCCGGGAACTGCTCCAGGAGGTCATCCATGAAGGGATGCGTCACGTCATTCTGGGGCACCTGAGTCAGCAAAACAACACTCCGGACCACGCCCTCCGGGAGGTCGCCCTGGCCCTGAACGGCCACAAGACCCGTATTTCCGTCGCACTTCAGGACACCTGCGGGGAACTGATCCGGGTGCAGACACCCGCTGAAAAAGCGCCTTAATCCCGCTGATGGATGTGCCGGAGGACGGTCCGCTGGATGCGCAGACCGAAACTTAGCCGTTAGCCGAATGGAGGGGCTCTGATGAAAAAAGGAGCTGTTGCGCTTTTCCTGGAAAAACTGGCCCGGCATCTGGCCCTTCTGGCCTGCCTGGCGATCGTGGCCAGGGCCTCGGGCTGGACCGATGCCGGCCCGACGTCCATTATGGTTCTGATCGTCCTGGCCACAGCTACCCATTGGGGCGGCAGAGCGTTGTCCGGTGCCCGCCGGGAGCCGAGGTCCAGATGATCCACGAACGCCTTCAACCGGATCACGTTCACCTGGACGTACGGGGGGCTCTGGAGCCGGTCCTCCGGCGAATGGCAGGAGGGCTGCCCCACGGGGAAGAGCTGCTGGAGAGGCTGCAACCGCTTCTCGAAGACATGGACACCCTTTTGCTCATGCCCTCCGACGATGTGGTGTTGCCCCATTTCCGGATGGCCGGCCTCGAGGAGCCCCAACTGGCCCTGGGGATCTCACGCCGCGGGATCGCCTGCCGCGGGAAATCCCCACGCATCATCCTGTTTTTGGTGTCGCCGGAGGAGGATCCCTCGGGCCATCTTAAGCTGCTGCAGCGGGTGTCGGCCCTGCTGCCGGAGCTGGCGAAACGTCTGGCCGCCGTTCGGTCCCCCAGCCAGGCGATCCGTATCCTGGCGGAGGGGGAGCAGCACTCCATTCGCCCCACCTTTCTCAATCTTACCCAGGACCAGGTCGCCCTTGAACTCCGAACGGATTTTACAACCGGTCTGAGCGCGCCGGAAGCGGCGCGTCGCCTGGGCCTGCACGGTCCCAACCT
This sequence comes from Desulfococcus multivorans, assembly GCF_001854245.1. Lineage (GTDB taxonomy): Bacteria > Desulfobacterota > Desulfobacteria > Desulfobacterales > Desulfococcaceae > Desulfococcus > Desulfococcus multivorans. The sequence goes on from NZ_CP015381.1 coordinate 76,636, forward strand.
GATTCGAAAGAAACGCCGGGTGCCCTGGCATCTGAAGCTGCTGCGCAATTTTTTCAGCTTTTTTGCGGTGCTTCTGTGGCTGGCGGCCCTGCTCTGCTATCTCCCCGGCGTGGACATGCCCCAGTTGGGGGCGGCCATCCTGATCGTGATCCTTCTGAACGGCTGGTTCTCTTTTTTACAGGAATATCGCTCCGACAAGGCCGTGGAAACGCTTCAACAGCTCATAGCCCAGCGGTGCCGCGTGGTTCGGGACGGCAGCGTCACGGAGATCGACGCCGCCCGCATCGTTCCCGGGGATCTGCTGCTGCTGGAGGCCGGCGACATCGTTCCCGCGGACGCGAGGCTTATCGAGGCGAACGAGCTGGAGGTCGACAACGCCTCCCTCACAGGGGAGTCGACCTCGGCCAAGCGCTACAAATCGGACCGGCCGGCGCTTCTGCCCGGTCGGTTTCTCTGGATCGAACTGCCCAATGTACTGTTTGCCGGGTCCATCATCATCACCGGCACGGGAAAGGCCTTGGTGTTCGGAACGGGTATGAACTCGGAGATTGGCCGGATCGCGCAGTTGACCGAGGCCGTGGCGCCCGAGAAGAGCCCCCTGCAGAAACAGCTCCAGGGCACGGTTTATGCCATTGCCCTCCTGGCCACCGTCCTGGGCATCGCCTTTCTGCTCCTGGGATGGTTGGTGGCGGGTCTGGGGTTCCTTCAGGCTATGATCTTTTTTATCGGTATTTTCGTGGCCAATGTTCCGGAAGGGCTCCTACCCACCGTCACGCTCTCCCTGGCGATGGGGGTCTCCCGGATGGCCAAGCGCAACGCCCTTGTCAAACACCTCTCCTCCGTGGAAACCCTTGGGTGCACCACCGTGATCTGCAGCGATAAAACCGGAACGCTGACCCAGAATCTCGTTATGGTCAGCCGCTTCTGGGCCGGCGGCGAACTCTACGAGGTCACCGGCGAAGGATACTGTCCAGAAGGCGAATTCCGCCTTGGGGGCCGGAAAATCGAACGGGAGCAGGTGACCGAGAATATCGCTGCCGCCAGGCTGCTGGAATGTGCCTACATCTGCAACAACGCCCATCTGGAAAAGAACAGGGGCGGGTGGCGGATTCTGGGCGATCCGACCGAAGGCGCTCTGGTTGTTTTCGCCCGAAAGGCCGGTTTGCTGGGCATTCACCAGCGCCTGCATGTCAATCCGTTCGAATCGATGCGCAAGCGCATGAGCGTTTTGGTGAAGGTGGCGGCCACCCGGGAAAAAATTCTTTATCTCAAGGGCGCTTTGGTGGAGACCCTTGAACGCTGCGACCGTATTCTTCACAACGGACGCCCCCGGGCCATTTCCGAGGACCAGCGTCGGGAAATTCTCACCGCGAGCGACACATTTGCACGCAGAGGGTATCGGATTATGGCCTTTGCCTACCGCGATGAACCCAGCTTAGCCGGCCTTCAGGATTTCGGCATTGAATCGGCCGAACAAAAGCTGATCTTCATCGGGTTCACGGCCATGTCCGACCCGGTGAGGCCGAATGTGCCCGAGGCCGTCCGGATCTGCCACAAAGCCGGCATCCGGGTGATCATGATCACCGGCGATTATCCCCTTACCGCCGCGAGCGTTGGCCGGGAGATCGGCCTCGGCGAGGGGAGCGACGCTCCGCCGAAGGTGTTCACCGGTGCGGAAATCGCCGACATGGCGGACAGCGAGCTCAAGGATATCCTTGCCCGGGAGGAGACGATTTTTGCGCGGGTTTCGCCTGAACAGAAGCTGCGAATCGTTTCGCAGCTCAAGGCCCTGGAAGAGGTCGTGGCGGTGACCGGTGACGGGGTGAACGACGGCCCCGCCCTGCGGCGGGCCGACATCGGCATCGCCATGGGGCGCCGCGGCGCGGGGGTGGCCAAGGAGGCGGCCCATATGATCCTGAGCGACGACAACTTTGCTTCCATCGTCGCCGCGGTGGAGGAAGGGCGTGGCGTTTTCGAGAACATCAAGCGTTTTGTCGCCTACATCCTCAACAGCAACCCCCAGGAGCTTTACCCTTACATCTTCTGGATGCTCTTTCCCGGAACGCCCCTGGCCATGACGGTCATGGGCGTGCTCGCGGTGGATATCGGCACCGATCTGATTCCAGCCATGGGACTGGGTATCGAACGGCCCGAAAGCGGCATGATGGATCGGCCCCCGCGGCGAAAAGATGAAAAACTGCTCTCCATGGGGTTCATCCTGCGCTCCTATTTCGTCCAGGGCACCCTCCTGGCCCTGGCTTGTTATACCAACTATTATTTTGCGGGCTGGTACATGGGGTGGTGGTCGCCGTCATCCTCTCTCGCCGTCATGCCGGCCTCACCCGAAGGCCTCGATATGAGCGAGGCATCAACAGCCTACCTGATGTCGCTATCCGCCTATTTTTTGCCCACGGTGACCACCCAGATCGCCAACGTTCTTTGCAAGCGATCCTGGGCCACCTCTCTTTTCAGCCGGGATTTCCTGCCTCCCCATCACCGGGAGGAGATCCTGGAGCGTATCCGCACCTGGCGGCCATTGGCATATCCGCTCCCCGAGAGGCTCGATCGAAGCATCATCGAACAAACCTCTCCCGGCGCCGTGCGCCGACCCATCACGTTGCTCTGGCACTGGTTCGCTTTTCCCCCGCGTCTTGCGCTTCACTATCTTTCGCGCTTTTTCCTGCTGCTGGAGCGTCCCTTGGTGCGGCCGGCAATGGCGGGATCCGGCCGTTTTCTGGCGCGACATCCGATTCTGTTGAATTTCATCTCCAACCCATTGATTGACCTGGGGATTTTGTTCGAGGTAGTGCTTTGCTGGGCCTTTTTCTACACCGACCTGTCGCATATTTATTATTTTGCCCCGGTGCCTTGGCCCGTTTATCTCTTTGCCCTTCATGGAATCCTCATCCTGTTTGCCTTCGAGGAGACCAAAAAATATTTTCGTCGGCGGGGCCACCGATTGGATTTTCTGGGATGAAAGCCCCGAGACCCCATGATTTTTCGGAATCCCTGGAAAACCACGTGTGTTATGGATTCAACCCGGCAGCCCTTTCTCGGCCCTTTCCTTGAGCAGCAGGTGATAGATAATGTCACAGTACCGGTCCATCTTGACCATCCCTTCTTCGGCCGCGCTGTAACGCCAGAATCCATAGAGATTGGTGAGGTTCAGAAGTTTTTCGGAATAGAGTTTCCATGTGAAATGTTCCCGGACCCTTCGAATGCCGGCATCGGAGATCTTCTTCCAATGTTCTCCGTCCTCCCGGCAAGTCTCGAAAAATTTCCAGACGGCTTCGGCGATGAGTTCCGGTTTGCTGGTATTCATCAGGAATCCGCATCGGCAGTCCTCGATGATCTCCGACGGTCCCCCGAATTCGGGGCCGAAGGTCGGCAACCCCGAAAGCATGGCCTCAAGGATGGTCAGTCCGAAGGCTTCGAACAGCGCCGGCTGAACGAAGATGCCGCCCTGGTCGGCGATAAGCCGATAAACCTCGCCGGTCTCGCTTTTTTCAACGCTGGGCAGCCATCGCACCAGACCGCCAAGATCGAGGTTTTCGATGAGCGCATGGGCTTTTTGGATCTGCTCCTTCTCTTCCCGGTCCCGGGATTCTTCGACCCGCGTGGTGCCGGCCGCCAGGATGAGGTTGCAGTGTTCCCGCAGCTTCGGGTGTCCGCCAAAGGCCTCGATGAGCCCGGTGATGTTCTTGATCTTGTCCAGCCGCGCCATGGTGAAGATGGGCGGCTTTTCAGGATCCTCGAGATGCCCGACGATGTCTGGAGCGTCGTCGGTGAAAAGGCGCTTCTTCCAATGAAGCTTAGGGCCTTCCACCCGGCGGTCTTTTTCGGTGTAGGGGAAATAATTGTTTTCATCGACCCCCGGCGGAACGATATTGAATTTCGGATTGAACAGGTTGACGCCTCCCACAGCCTGATAGAGCCCGGGCAGGGTGAAAAACTGGTAGGATTCATATTGCCCCACCGTGGTGTCGGTGCCGGCAATCTCCTGGTAGGTGCTGGTGATGACGAAATCGGACTTGTTCATGGCGATCATGTCCGCGGTGAATTGGAGGGAGAAGTTGTAATCCGGCTCCATCTGCTCCCAGTAAAGATCGGAAAACAGGTACTTGGTCTTTTCCAGAGCGTGGGCGATAGTGCATTGGATAACGTCCAGCCGGTCCGACAAAAGGCTCGCCACCAGGTTGCCGTCGGAGTAATTGCCGATAATGAGATCGGGGCGGCCTTCGAATTCGCTGACCAGCTCCCGCCGGGCATCATAGGCAAAACGATCGAGATAGGGCCAGATGTCGAACCGGGAGATCCAGTGTCGCACCGTTGCCATGCTCGCGTCCCGGAAGGGCAGACGGAGGATCCAGCAGTTCTGGGTGCCGTGGATCTTTTCGATGCGGTGGTCGCAGGTGGTGCCTTCCGCCTCGGGAATCAGGCGGGTCAAGACAATGATTTTTGGCATGACGTGGATGCCCGCCAGGTGGAATCGCTGGATCATATGGTTTTCCAGTGCCCGAACCTGATCGAGGATATAAATGACCTGACCACCGGTGTCGGGGCGGCCCAGGACGTTCTCCTGGCCGAACCATCCGTGGGGAGAGATGACGGCGATCTTGGAGATCATGGGAATACGGGAAACGAAGCGTTCGAGGAGATCGCTCTCGGGCTCGTTGAAGAGGTCGTAAACAAGCGACATCGTTTCCCGAGCCCGGGCCACGTTGTGACCCCATCCTTCCTCGAATCCCCGTTTTTTCAGGTAACCTTCGAATTCGTGGTAGGGGGTTTCCGGAGGCTGATTGCCCAGCCAGTCGATGGCTTTCCCCAGTTCCTCCATGAATTCCGGGATGCTGCTCAGGATATTGCCGTTCACCAGAAGCGGGTTGCCGTTGATTTTGTGGAGTTTGATGAAATTGAAAAGTTTGATTCCCCATTCCTCGGATGCCTGGAAGAGGCTGCTGGAAAGGTGTTTGTTGAGAAACCGGATGCCGTTCCCGATACTCTTGCTGTCCCGCATGGAAGGCGAATAGTCGTGGAAAGGCATGAAGTCGATGACCAGAGGCGCTTGGCGGCGCCAGGCATCTTTATCCATGACGCAGCGGTCTTTCTGTCTGAGGTAAGCTGCCGTGGAGATCTCCTCCATGAATTCGCAGTGGCGGTTGGTTTGATAAAATCGATATTTGGCGATGGCATAGCGATGCAGAATCAGAATCGTCCCGTCAATGGCGAACATCTCCGGGATCTGATTCAGAAAACGCGCCATTGTCGAGCCGGTGAGAAACACCTTGTCCCGGTCCTCGAAAACCGCTTTGAATTTCAAAAGGATATCATTTCTGAGCAGATACTTGTGATCCACGTCGAACAGAATGAGGATGAACTCTTTGAAATCCTTCTGCTCCTGCTCCGGTATCAGTCGATCTAAAAGTGATGTCATCATCAACTCCTGCTGATAAGGCCGTAGTGGTGTAACCCATCGATAATTCCGGCCGCATAGTTTTCAGGGGAAAAATAGATTCGCCGTTTTCCCTTCAGGGTTTCGAGTTCCTGAGCGTAGTTGCCCACCACTACTCCCATGGCGCTGCCGACGAGCATCTCCTGGTCGTTGCCCGAATCCCCGCAGACGATGATGTTTTGAAGCGGGATATCCCATTTGTAGCTGAGGTAGCGGACGGCCTTTCCCTTGGAGGCCCTGTGGGGCAGGATATCGAGGTACTTGTCATGCGAATAGATGACGGTGCAGTGGCATTTGTTGTGGTTGAGGATGGCGTTGATTTTGGCAATGCGATTATTTTTCGGCGACATGTAGTAGCTCAACTTGAAGGGGAGCTGATGCTCGCGTTCCTGAAGCTCGAGGAAGTCAAGGGATGTCAGGAGGTTTTCGATTTTTTTCCGATCCCACCATTTGGAGATGTGGCGCTGCCAGCCTTTGTCCGTAAACGCATCGGATCGGTAGTAGATTTCCGATCCCACCGAGGTAATGAGTATCTCGGGGAGCGCCAGCCCCTTGCGCTCGAAGAGGGCCTGAGTCGAGGTGATGGAGCGTCCTGTGGCCACGCCGAATCCAATGCGATCCTTGTGGGTTTCCAGCAGATCGAGTAACTCATGAAGGGCGGCATCGTCTCCCATCAGGGTGTGGTCGATGTCCGTGATGACCAGAAATTCCAGCCGGATCAGCCGTTCGCCCACCGGATTCTGGGCTGATCGCTTGAAGACCTCCCGGCCGCCGAATCGATCGAAGACTTCGATTCTCTTTAGATATTTTTCGACATGGGCATCCCAGCTGTAGTGCTGTTGGACCCCCTTGATGCCGCTGTCGGAAAAATTGCGCCAGAGGTCGTGGTCTGCGATGATGCGCTTGATGGCGTTGCTGATGGCCTTGACATCCTTGGGGTCCACCAGAATACCGTTTTTACAGTTGCGGACGATGTCCCGCGGCCCGCCGTCATTGGTGGCCACGATAGGCACCCCGCACGAGGATGCCTCGATGAGCGTAAGCCCGAAGGGTTCCACCAGGGCGCAATTGACGAAAACTCCCTTCCGTTCGGCGGTGATGCGATAGAGCTCCGGGACTTCGTAAGTGAAGTCGTGTTTTTTAGGGATGGCCATCTTGCCGTAGAGATCGTAGCGATCCATCTGAAGGAGCATGTCGGTGAGGACCTCCTTTTCGTTCTCCCCCATCTCTTGAATGTTCTTGCGAATTCCCGCGAAGATGGCCAGGTTGGCCATGGCCTGAAGATCTCTGTCGGTGCCGTAAGCCTTGATGAGTCCGGCGATGTTCTTGCGCTTGTCCGCCCGGCAGAGCGCGAGGATGAGGGGCTTGTCCGGAAAGATGAAAAAGCGGTTGAGCTCCTCCATCACGCCCCCATAAGCCATGAGGCTTTCCTCTTTTCTTTGTACCGAGGGCAGCATGTTCCGATAGTAGGGGTAAAAATGCTCAAGGTTGATCCCCGGAGGGATGACGGCGTATCGTGCCAGATCCCGGTTCCGGTACATGCCGTACTGCTGTTCCACCTCCTGGCTGGTGCTGGTGACGACGAGATCCGCGTTCCTGAGAATCTCCTCCTCCACGGCGATGCGGTGATCGATGAAAAGCTTTTTCTGGATCTCTTCGGGACGCATGCCCTCATTTAATAACCGTTTTTTCTTTGGATGGCCCAGGGAGTGACCCGTGTAGATCAAGGGGGTGCCGAAATACTCTGAAAGGGTGATGGCGACATAGCCGGCATCGGGGTAATGTCCGTGGACGATGTCGGGATGACGGCCTTCTCGTTTGATGAACTGGATGGTTTTGTCGATATACTCGTCCAGATGCGGCCAGAGGAGCTCCTTTCGCATGTATTTTTTACCGCCGCATTGAATCCGGACGATGCGACATTTGTCGGAGACCTGCGTTACCGGCTGACTGTAATCGGCGGACACGCGTTTGTCGGCGATGAGGCGCGTAAACAGATCGACCTGGGCGACCTTTTTGTGACGGCTGAGGGTTTCGGCCAGTTCCACCACGTACTTGATTTGTCCGCCGGTGTCGGCGTCCCGGCCCAGTTCCATGGCTTCATGGCGCAGAAGACCGTGGATGCTGAAGAGTTGAAAATAGAGTCCCTGGCTCATGATTCACCTCCGTCGTTCATCCAATTCAGAAAGGGGCGGTAGAAGACCATATCCTCGGGTATGGCTCCGGAAAGGCCGCAGAGGGCACCGGCGAACCGGGTCGCACGCCTCAAAATCCGGGCCGGTTCCCAGCCCCGGAGGTATCCGGCCGCGAGGACGGCGGCGTACGCGTCGCCTGCTCCCACCGTGTCCACCACGTTTTCCGATACGGACGGTTCCGCGGAAAAGACCCCGTCCCCGGTAAACAGGGTTGAACCTCGGGGGCCGCTGGTCAGGCTGACCCATTCAATGGCGAAGTTGTGCATGAGATCGTCGATAAAAAGCTTGTCGACGGTCTGGACGTTGAACTGGTTTTTGAGGATCGAAAGTTCCGCCTCACTGAGTTTGAGAATGTCGCAATGAACCAGGGATTTGGTGATGCTGTTCTGATCGTAGCAATTCTTCCTGAGATTGAGATCGCAGAAGCATCGTGTGGAAGGCGGGCGGTTTTCGAGAATTTTCATGACGGTGGCGGATGCGGTTTCAGACCGCTGGATCAAGGTGCCGTAATAGATCATTTCAGGCCCCTGGGCAACGGCGGCGGCTACGGCATCACTGTAGGCCAGATAATCGTATGCGACGTCGGGAACGATGGTGAACTCCGGAACGCCGTGGTCGTCCAGGCTTACGGTGACTCGCCCGGTGGCGTGGTGTGCATCCCGCTGAATGATATCGATGTCGAATCCGCGGCGGGCGAGTGCGTCGAGGACGGCATTGCCGTCATCATCCATTCCCACACGGGTGATGAACGTCACGGGAAGTCCAAAGGCTTTCAGGTGCGCGGCGAAATTGAAGGGTGCACCCCCCAGGCGTTTGCCGTCTGGAAAGTGGTCAAACAGAATTTCTCCTACAGGGAGTATCATCTATGGCCCTCCTGGCGTTGTGGATGCACGGTTGTGTTACCGGCAACGAATGGCGTGTTGAACCGCCACTCTTCCGGCACGGCTGCGGTAAAGACAGGGGAGTTTAAAATTTTTGAAGCTTTTCAAGATAATGGCTTTCACTATACCTGTTGTGAGAGAACTTTTCAAATGAAGAATTTCAAAATATGTATCCGAGCCTCGAAAACGTGACATAAACGTGACATTGGTGTTGAACAGCCGATGACGAATCCCTCCCGGCGCTCATAGCGTTGCGGCCGGCCGCGGATTTTTGGATACAATATCCTGCAATATCCTTGCAATATCCTATAGACGGGTGCACAAACCGTCGCGAACAACGCTGCGGGATCGCGACATAACCTCTATGAGGCCTGATTTTCCAACCATAGAAACTGGTATGGATCGACCTGGAGCGGCTCCCGGGCCGACCGTTCCTTACCGGTGATATGGTCGATGAACCGGTATCCCAGGCCGTAAAGCCGCAGTCGGTTCTCCCCCATGGTCTGAGGATGCTCGGAAAAATTGTTGATCACCAGAAGCCGCTGCCCGTTTTTCTGGCGGACATAGCCCAAAAGGTGAGGATTCTGGGTGCTGATGACCTCCATTCCACCGTTGTAAAGGGCTTTCAGTTGTTTTCGAAGGCGGATGAGCCTTGCAATTTCATCGTAGATACGCCGTTCAAGGGTTTGAGGGGTTTTCCAGGAGGCCATCTCGGCCCAGCGGGTCTTGAGCCGGTGGACCCATCGGCTGTCGCCGGCCTTGGTTTCGTCGCTGGCGAAGGAATAGTCGTTCAGAAGCCCCCATTCCTCTCCCAGGTAGATCAGGGGAATGCCGCCGATGCTCATCACGATGCTGCGCAGCAGGATGATTCGCCGAACCGCCATGTCGATGAGGACCGGATCCTCCGCCTGAACCGCCTGTTCTAAACCGGCCAGAGAGGCGAGCGTTCCCGAGATCCTGAGATCCCCGTTGGCCGGATTGAACTGGAAGGGCAGCCCCCTGGCAAAGGACCCTGGAAACTGGCCGGTATAAAACTCGTTGAGGAAACGCCGGTGGGCGGTCGGATCGATGCCCAGGCTGCGAGCGTCGCTGTCGTCGAAGGTCCAGCCGATGTCGTCGTGGCACCGGAGGTAATTGACCCACGCGCAATCGTCGGGAATGCGGCTGCGATTGTGCATGGCCAGCTCGAGGAGCCCGCACCTTCGGGTGGCCAGTGCTTCCCATAGCAGAGCCATGAGCATGGGGTTATAGGAGAGCCGGCACTCCCTGGCGTCGATATAGCGGATCACTTCATCGGGGTGGACGATGGCCTCGGACTTGAAGAGCAGGGACGGTGCCGCCAACCGGGCCACGCTGTTGAATGCTCGGATGATTTTGTGGGCTTCGGGCAGGTTCTCACAGTCCGTCCCCAGGCGTTTCCAGATGAAAGCCACGGCATCCAATCGAAGCACTTCCACCCCCGTGTTGGCCAGAAACAGCATCTCTTCCACCATGGCCCGAAACACCGCGGGATTGGCATAGTTGAGGTCCCACTGAAAGCTGTTAAAGGTCGTCCAGACCCATTTCCTCATGCCCTCGTGCCAGGTGAAGCTTCCCTTGCGAATGGTGGGGAAGATGTCCCGCAGGTGTTGTTCGTATTGTTCGGGCAGGGTTCTGTCCGGAAAGATATGATAATACTCCTGATATTCCGGATCTCCCGCGACGGCGGCACGGGCCCAGGCGTGTTCGTCGGAGGTGTGGTTGAAGACAAAGTCGAGCACCAGGCTGATGCCTTCCCGACGCAACCGGGTAGCCACTTCGGCGAGCTGTTCCATGGTGCCGATCTGGGGGTTGACGGCTCGATAGTCGCTCACGGCATAACCCCCGTCGCTGTTGCCGTGCGGAACGGCGAAAATGGGCATCAGATGAAGATAAGTGAGGCCCAACTCCTTGAAATAATCGATATGATCGCTGAGACCTGCCAGGTTGTCGCTGAAAAGGTCGACATAGAGGACACCGCCGACCATCTCCTGGCTGTGGAACCAGTCCGGACGAGCCTCCCGCGCGGCATCGAGAGCCTTGAGGTCTTTGGATCGCTCCATCCAGCTTTCGGCTGCCGCGGCCAGTAGTGCTTCCAGGTGGTAAAAGAAATCGTAATGCCCGCCATAGAGTTCCACCAGAATTTGAAAAAGCCCGTGAAACTCTCGATGCAGACGGATTTCAAATTGATTCCATTCTTCGGGAGCTCCGGAGATCTCGGTTTTCAGGTTCTTTCGGAGCCGGGGCACTATTCTCTTCAGTGATCGTTCGGCATGGCGTTCTGTCCATTCTGATGCCATGGGGTCTCCTATAGCGTCTCGGGGCTTTCCCCGATAGACCGTATCGCCGCGGCGTCGTGCCGATTTCCCCGAATCGCAGGATGGGGTTCGACACCGTTGGCGGTTTCCGATTAAAACTCTCGTCTCAAGGGTGAATCGGTCCCCCGACATCACCGCTTTTCGTTCAACATCATCAGACTCGGGTTGAGTTAAAGCTTACGCAATGGACCAATTCTGTCAAGGTCCCATTGATGAGCCGTCAAATCCCGATGGGTTTCAAAAAGAAAATGACGAACCCTTTCATCTCAAGCCGGCACCGGTATCGGTTTGATTGGATGAGGATTCAACCATTCCGACCGTGATGTGTCTCGTCACGCTTCTCCGGGCGAGTCCGGCAGGTCGATGGGGCCGCCGGCCAGAATCGGTACGGCATCGATGGCTTCGGCATTCATGAGTTGGACGATGCGCTGAAGCGCACTCAGGATCATCAACTGTTCCCAGCTGTCGAGGTTGTTGAAGGCGATCAGGAACCGGTCTTGCAGCGGCGGCGGTGCTTCGGCCAGAAACCGTCGGCAGGTGTCGGTGAGATCGACATTCACGGCCCGACGGTCCTCAAGGCTTTTGTGGCGAACGATCATCCCCCGGTTTTCGAGGCGGGCGAGGATTCCGGTTACGGTGGACTGGCTCAGGCTGATGGCTTTGGCCAATTCCCCCACCGTCATTTCTCCGTTTTTACCGATCGCTTTCAAAATGATGAGTTGCGGCCCGGTCAGGCCATAGTGTTTGGCCAGGTATCGTGAATGAAGGTCGATGGCCTGGGTGATCTGGCGGATGGCAAGCAGGACCTGGTCGGTGATCTTGTCGTCGGACGGATGACGGATATGTCTGTTTGAGTTCATGGAAAGCGATTTTCCTCCAAAAATGATAATACCTCCTTTCAACTTTCGGTGTCCATATGCCGGTGCCGGAAGTTGAGACCCCCTTATAGCCCAGGAAAAACAGGCGATCAACCTGTTCAGAAATATTTTCGGCAGGTATCCTGCCCTTGACAATATTTTCAATGCATTATATGCTATGCTGATATGATGGATGGGTATAGCGGTATGAGTCTGTATCATGCTGATTTTCAACTAAATTATTTCACAATATGTTCATTCCGTGATTTCAGAATGATTTGAGCCGAAAGAACGTATCTCACAGGATAGTCTTTTCCGGCACGGTACATCCATGAAACACGGAAATGATGGTTGAAGGGTCGCCGTTCAACCGAAAACGGTACCCGCCCCCGTTTCATCTGCCCACGATCCACCTCCGATATAACAGCATCTGACGGGCTCGAGGTCTTTTGCCGTGAAGCCCGGTGAGAAACATTCTCTGCGTCGGGGAAGCGCCTTTCGTCGACCTGTATAGGTTGGATCGGTGACGCGTGCGCCCGCAGGGGTTCAGGCCTGGTTGTCGGGCTGTTTTGATTGATGGAACGCGGGGACGGACGGCGGCAAACAACCTTTTCTAACTGAAAGGAGATTATGGAAACAGAATTTACATCGAATCCGACTCAGGAAAAAGAGATCGACGTTGTTTTGCACGAGATACGGAAAGAACTGGAAAACGCTCACAAGGGGCTGCTTCACCTTCAGGACAAACTGGGGGACAGTATGGCTCGTGCGGCACTTGGAGAGGATAACCACACCCAGATCGCCCGCATCAAGCGCCGCATCGGCGAAATAGAGGAGACCATACAGCAGGCGCCGCTGGTGATCAGAGGGTTAAAGCGGCTGAAAACGGACAATCGTTCCTGACGCTCATCGGCCGGACCTTTTCGCCCCGGCCGGCTTCACCGGCAGGGGCGGTTGATGAACTCCGAAGATGCGTCACTGAATGGGGTATTTTTTTTGAAGCGCCTCCCTTTCCGCAACCAGATCTTTTATCAGCGCGGACAAGGTCCATTCGATTGAACTTTCCGTGAGTGCGGCCCAGAGCGCTCTCGGCTGCCCGAGCCGCCGATATCCCATCATAACATCACCGAGTTCATTTTCCGTCAGCCCCGATAGAATTACCGTCCGGTCAAGTTCCGATGCCTCTCCATGCCCTGTTCCGTCGGGCATGTCGACAACCTCCCCGAGGGTCGCGGACGCCTGTCCGGCCCCGGCCGAAATCACGGATATATCATTCATACCCAGCTCTGCCGTCATTTTTCTGAAATCATTCTGATCGGCAGGAGAAAATCCACAAACAATGATTTTTCTTGGGCCGAACATACGTTCGTCGGAGTTGCCCACCGCTTGAAAAGTGCCGTCACTCACGTCGTCCCTCCTGACTATAGCTTTAAAGGTTAGCGGTTGAGTGCCGAAAGGGGAGACTCGAAACATGCCGTTTCCGCGCTTACCTCTTTCGGACATCAATAAAATAAAGTGGTTAAATAGGAAAAAGTTGTTGTGGCGTTGACCACAAAACGCTATTCATAAAGTTAATTCATTGAATTCAAACAGAACAACCTATTTTAAAAATTTATCACAAATTCAGATTAATAAAATTAATTCAAATGGTTAATGGATTAAGTTTTGTTGTAGGGTTAAGCGGTACTGAAAACTCACTGCTCAAAGGGCGCTGTCGTCTCCTGACATCATCTCTTTAGGGTCGACATTGTAAACGTTACTAATAAAAGGGTGTTATATTTTCACGAGATTGTATTGACGGGTTCCAAGGCCGATCTCTTCGGCGTAGGCCAACTGGATAGGCCAATCCACATTGGGGTACAGGCCTTTGAATTTGTCTTCCCCAGCCTTATGGTGGGTGGTAAGACTTGAGCCGGGAAGGGCGTTTTCCCGATTCACGAGATCCGCCGAAGCCTGATCGATGGCTACGGGATCCCGGGCGGCCAGGATACCGATATCGCGAACGATGGGCGTATCGTTGTGATCGCAGCAGTCGCAGGCCGGCGATACGCTCGTAATGAAATTGAGGAACAGGGATTTCTGGGCCTTATGTTTGAGTACCCCTTCGGTGTATTCCACCATGTTTTCGAGGAAAACAGGGATGGCCTGGTCCCATTGGATGGCGATGGCACTGTTGGGGCAGATGAGAATGCATTCGCCGCAACCGATACACTTGCTTTCGTCAAGAACGGCCTTGTCATCCACTATCGTGAGGGCGCCCTGGGAGCAGTGTTCGGTGCAGTCGCCGCAGCCAACGCATTTGTCCTCGGAGATCTGCGGGGAAACAGTGGAATGCTGGGCTAATTTTCCCCGACGGGAAGCACATCCCATGCCGATGTTCTTGATGGCGCCGCCGAACCCGGCAAGCTCGTGCCCCTTGAAATGGGCTACCGATATCAGTGCATCGGCCTGGGCGATCTCGTTGGCAACAAACACCTCAGTGAAACGTTTGCGGTTGATGGCGACTGCTGTTTCGCTCTTTCCCCGGAGACCGTCTGCGATAATCAGCGGTGCGTCGACCACCGCATAGGAAAAACCGTTGCGGACGGCGGTGTTGAGGTGGTCTGCGGCGTTGCCGCGGGTTCCGGCGTAAAGGGTGTTGGCGTCGGTCAAAAAGGGATTGCCGCCATGCGCTTTTACCGCCTCGACGATGCGGCGAAGGAATACGGGTCGAATAAAGGCGGTATTACCCATTTCCCCGAAATGGAGTTTCACGGCTACGATATCCCGCCTCGAAAAGATCCTGGCGATCCCGGCCGCTTCCATCAATCGACCTAACTTGGCATAAAGGTTTTCTTTCGGGTTGGCTCTCAGATCCATGAAGTGGACCGTGCTTGTCATGGTTGACCTCCCTATCTAGTCCCTGAACACTAATTTCCCGCCGATCAGCCCGGCAACCGCGGCGGCGAAAAGCATGATGAGGTTGACCAGGATGAAACTTCCCGGCTTGTGCTGGACAACGGCCGGATCGATCCACCACCAGACGATCACTGCGGCCGCGGAGACCGTCACGACCGCCGCGGCGACAATTTTGGCGATGAAGCGGTTGCCGGGGAATCCTTTATAGCGTTTCTGCCATTCCACATAGCCCGAATAGAGCACGATGGGCATGGTAAGAACCACGAAGATCATGTTGCACTGGGCCGCAATCTCGAGTGCCCGGCAGTCGAATGCGGCTGCCAGCATGACGAACAGGACGGAAAAGGGAATGACGCCGTTGGGGATGTGGACGGAAACCGGATGCACATGGTGTTTCAGTATCTGGGCGATGACCCGGTGGTGCAGGCGGGCCTTGAAAGACGCGGGCTCGGGGCCCAGGTCTACCGACCGGGGATCTGTCGCGGAACCGCCATGGCGAGGCGCCTCTGGAATCTTGGGTTTTCCTGGCTGGGAGGCTCCGGCGGTCGTTTCGCCGATGCGATTGAACAGGCTCTGATCGGCGCCGCAGACCGGGCATTCCGCCGGCGGATTGTCGCCGTCGTCCAGGGTTCCGCAAACGGTGCACTCCCATTTGCCGTTCACTGCGCTCGTTGTCGCATCGGTCGACGGGGCCGGGATTGTCGGCTCCGGCGCCATCGAATCGATCGCCGCTTCCTTAACCTCTTCGAACATGCTTTTGTCGGCGCCGCAAACCGGACACGTATCCGGGGGCTCATCTCCCACATGAATATACCCGCATACCGTGCAGACCCACTTCTTCATGATGTAGCTCTCCTGTCTCAATTTAAATATCGCGGTCAATGATTGGCGCAATCGTAACAAGTCGCTTCAGCAAAATTTTGACACGCCTGCAACGATTATATTTTGGGTCAACAGCATTATAATGTGGTCATAACAATAAATTGTGATTTTTTGCGAGACCGTGAATGATCCAAAATTCTATAACTCATATCCGATAAAGCGAGGATTCTCAAGAGCTTTTTAGGCGAGGGGATTCGGCGGGAGCTGTGTGTCGAATCGCGTGATGATGTTTCGGGCCGGGCATCGCCTTTGAGGCGATGCCGTTGGGTTGATATGTCACGGGGTTTTTAGAGGACGCGAAAGGCCTACGCTTTGTTGCGAAGCATAGCCTCGGTCGGGGCTCAATCTGAGTAGCCGCTGCCTACGATGAGGTTGCCGCCGGTCTTCCTGACATAGGAATGCTTCATCGCACCCTGCCATTCATAGTCGACCCAGATGCCTTCGGGGGTTGCCTTGATGATGGCATTGTAAACCGGCTCGGCTTTTTCCTTGAGACTCTGGCCGGTCAGGGAGGGATGGACGATCAGATTGCCGTTTTCTTCCATGATGAAGACATAAGGCTCGTAATCATTGGCCTTGAAATCCGCAGCTGCTTTTCCACCGTCGATGGCGGCCACAATGCCGTCGACATTCTTTTGAATCGCTTCCTTGTCGGCGGCGAAGACAGTGATGGAGAGGCATAAGCCGAACACGAATACCATGGCCGGAAGTGCAAATTTTTTCATTCCTGAACTCCTTTGCTTAAAAAAAAGTGATGGGAATGCTTCGATAATTGCCTTTCACGAAAACCTCGGCAGGGCCTTACAATTTCACCTCCTTTCCGTTGAGGGTCGAACGCTGATGGGTGAACCGCCGTATTGTGGTTTTGACATTGCAACAGAAGGCCCGAGGATCGCGTTTGAGGGAGGATTAGACGAAAATTGCGGCTTTCGCTTTTTGGGCCTGAACAATATTTAGTGAATATTGTCTATTTAAAAAATATGAAATTCACTTAACACAACCTTATAATTTATGTCAAGGTATAATGCCAAAGCGTTCGCAAAAAGTCAGAAGCTGTGGTTATAACCACATTATGATGTGGTTGATCAAGAATACAGTCGCTATATTTTGTGTTCAAATCGTGCTGAAGCGACGTTTTACGAACTCGACTTTCGACTTTCACAGGCCGTATCTATCCGGTCACCATATTGAAAACCGAAAGTTAAGGCTGAAGGTTGGAGGAATGTCCCCGTAACAAACGGGAGTGCTTATCCCCCTTCAGTCTTCAGCCTTCGGCCTTCAGTCTCTATCCGGTCACCATCATGAAAGTCGAAAGTTGAGTTGCGAATATATCGAGGTCGGAAAAGGGGTGGCCGTGGGTCGGGTCCAGACCTGAGTCCAAGCGCGAATATTACGATATCCGCGATGCACGATTCATGTTGTTGCGGCACTTATTCTCTGAAGTGGCAGCCCTTGTTCTGGTTGTTTTCCCATGCGGCGAAAGTAACGATGATGGCGTTTCGCACCATGTTGCGAAGACCGATCAGGCTGTCGTTGACCCGGGTGACGCGGTAGAAGTGTTCGATCTCCACCTCGAGGCTGCGGAGTTCGCGGATGGCCCGCTTGAGGCGCTGGGAATTTCTCACCAGGCCTACGTAATTCCACATGATATGGCGGATGTAGCTCATATCCTGGGCGATAAGGGCGGGGTCGGCCGCTATGGATCCCTCATCGCACCATGGGGGGATATCGCCGGCGTGGACAAGATAAGGGTTTTCCCGGTGCTTCAGGATATGTCGAGCGGTCCGGCTTCCCCAGACCAGGCCTTCCAGAAGGGATGTGCTGGCCAGGCGGTTGGCGCCGTGGACGCCGGTGCACGCCGTTTCTCCGGCAGCGTAAAGATGCCCGATGGTGCTTCTGCCCCATATATCCACCCAGATGCCGCCGCAGAAATAATGGGCCGCGGGCACTACCGGCACGAGATCCTTCGAGATGTCGATGCCGTATTGGAGGCAGGATCGACGGATATTGGGAAAATGTGATTTAATTCGACGGGCGGGAATATAAGAGCAGAGGTCCAGATAGACGTTGGGTACGTCGTGTTTGATCATCTCTTCATGGATGCTGCGCGCGACGATGTCCCGGGGCGCCAGATCCTTCCATTCCGGGGCGTAATGTTGCATAAAAGGGGTGCCGTCGGCATGGACGAGGCGGGCGCCTTCCCCGCGTACGGCCTCGGAGATGAGGAGGTGAGGCGCCCGGCTTTGGTAGAAGGTGGTCGGATGAAACTGGATGAACTCGGCGTTGATGATTCGGGCCCCGGCCCGATTGGCCATGGCGATCCCGTCCCCCCGGGCGCCCGCGGGATTGGTGGTTCGGAGAAACAGCTGCCCTACCCCGCCGGTGGCGAGAAGGGTCTTTTTCGCCGTGCATAGGACAACCCGTCCGGACTCCTGGTCGAAGAGATAGGCGCCGATGCAGGCCAGAGGCTCATAGACCGCCAAACGGTTCAATGAGTGATGCGATGGGGTCAAAATGTCGATGGCCGTATGAGCGGCGAGCAGTTGGATGTTGGGGTGCGTTCCGACGGCCCGGATCAGCGCGATTTGAATGGCCTTTCCCGTGGCGTCGGTGGCATGTACGATGCGGGGGATGGCATGCCCCCCCTCCCGGGCCAGAGAGAGAGCCCCGCTGTTGTCGTGGTCGAACGCAACGCCCAGTTTTTCGATAAGGATGCTTTTGACGAGTTCCGGACCCTCATCCCCCAGGATCGTGACGGCCTCGGCGTTGCAATGTCCGGCGCCGGCACGCATGACGTCCTCCGCGAGCATCGCCGTCGAGTCGTTCTCTCCTCGATAGATGATACCGCCCTGGGCGTAATAGGTGTTCGATTCGTGCGGATCCCTGGATCGCGTGACAACCGTCACCGCCAGGCCGGCCTCGGCCAGAAGAAGCGCCGCCGTGGCCCCCGCTATCCCGCTGCCGATGATCAGTACATCGCTCTCATAATGGGTCGTCATCTCGGCCGCCTATCCTATTGTCAGCATCCGCTCGACGGCGCGAGCCGCGCGTTTGCGGATGTCCTCGGGGACCTCGACGATATACCGATTGTATTTGAGGGCGTCACGGGTGTTCTCGAGGGTTATGAGCGCCATGTGGGGGCAGCGGATACGGCATAGGGGCAGGATTTCCTTGTCCGGAAAGGCTGCGGCCACGTTCTCGCCCATGGCCGACTCGGTGAGGAGCAGATAGCGCGACGCCGTCGTTTCCTCGACATACCGGATCATGGCCGAAGTGCTGCCGGCGAAATCCGACGCATCGACGACCTCGGGGCTGCATTCGGGGTGGGCCAGCACCACAACGTCGGGATAATCCGCCCTTACCCGGGCGATATCCGCCGGCGTGAACTGCTCGTGGACCTCGCACCGGGCATCCCAGACGATCATATTCCCATCCCGCGTCGGCGGTTCCGTCCGGGACCGCTCTACACGCGGCGGAAAGATAATTTGTTTTCGGCTCCGGCGGGCCACGTTCCGCCCCAGATACTCGTCCGGCAAAAAGATGACGGTGTCCGAATCCAGGGCTTCCACCACTTTGGCGGCGTTTCCGGAGGTGCAGCAGACGTCGCACTCGGCCTTGACCTCGGCGTAGGTGTTGATATAGGTCACCACGGGTACACCGGGGTGCCGGGCCTTCAATTGTCTGACATCCTCGGCTGTAATGCCTGCGGCGAGAGAGCATCCCGCCTTTTCCGCCGGGATGAGGACGGTCTTGTCGGGGCTCAGGATCTTGGCGGTCTCCGCCATGAATTCGACGCCGCAAAAAACGATGACCTCGCAGTCGGTTCCCGCCGCCTTTCGACTCAGTTCCAGGGAATCTCCGGTATAATCCGCGACGCTATAGTACAGGTCGGGCGACATATAGTTGTGGGCCAGGATCACGGCGTTTTTTTCCTTTTTGAGCCGGAGGATCTCGCAGGCCAGTTCGGCCTTGTGTTTCAACTCGGGTTCGGTCGCCCTGTCCCGCAGGTATTTCTTCATTTTTGACGTCATTTCCTCGATATTCATGATCTTCTCTTTCAGTCCCGGGTTACGGATGTATCGGTGGGATGTTCCGGATCAGCAGGCTGATGTCCAGAGCTTTGGCCGAATGGGTCAGCATGCCGACGGAGATGCAGTCGACCCCGGTGGCGGCAATGTCTTTCACAGTGTCCGGCGTTACGTTCCCGGACGCCTCCAGCGGCACGCGACCGGCCGCGATACGCACCGCCGTCCGCATCTGGTCCGGGGTCATATTGTCCAGCATGATCCGGTCCGGGAGGAGGGCCAGCGCCTCTTGAAGTTCGGTCAAATCCTTGACCTCGACCTCGATGGGCCGTTTTCGATCGTCCGCCGCGCGTACGCCCGCTACGGCACGGGTGATGGAGCCGGCTGCCGTGATGTGGTTGTCTTTGATGAGGGCCATATCGTACAAACCGAACCGGTGGTTCCGCCCGCCACCCAGCCGGACCGCCCATTTGTCGAAAAGGCGCAGCCCCGGGGCCGTCTTTCGCGTGTCGAGGATGACGGCCGAGGTGCCCTTGACCGCCTCCGTGAAGCGGTGCGTGAGGGTTGCGATGCCCGACATTCGCTGGAGAAAATTGAGGGCCGTCCGTTCGCCGCTCAGAATCGCCCGTCCGGAGCCCCTCACCTCCGCGATGATCTGACCCGCCCTCACCGTTTCGCCGTCGGAGATGCGGGCGTCGAAGGTCACGGTATCGTCCAGGAGAGAGAATGTGAGGCCGGCCACTGCCAGGCCGGCGACGACGCCCGCCTCCTTGGCGGTGAACGTGCCGGTAAAGGCCGCTTCCGGCGGCACCGTGCCGAGAGTGGTGATATCCCCGTCGCCCATATCCTCCGACAGTGCGGCCAGGACCACGGCCGCCGCACCTTCGGGCATCGGCTCCGGGGAGATACCGGAGATATGTATGTCGGTCATGTTGGTATGTCTCGTTCGGGTGGTTGTCTGCAAATCGTCATTCAACTTTTATTGAATACTTACTTACTCAACCTTCGACGTTCATGATGGTAACCGGATAAAGGTGCGCGGGGCCTATCCTCCCGGCACCGGCCTTTGAAAGTCGAAAGTTAAGTTACTTATACAATCGATTCAGCACAATGTTAAGAGGGGATTTGAATTTTATATGATCTTACTGCCGATTCGGCGCCGTGGAAAGAAAAAAAGCAATCGCCGGCGATTGGGAAACAGCCGGCGACAAACCGATGGAAACGACATGCGGGGAGGGGTAAAGGTTCAGGTGTCGTTCTTCGGAGGCGCTTAGAGCATCTCCAGGGCGCAGGCCATGGAAACCCCGCCGCCGCCGCAGAGGGTGGCGAGTCCAAGGGTTTTTCCCCGCTGTTTCATGGCGTGGATCAGGGTGACCATGATCCTTGATCCTGTAGAGCCCACGGGGTGGCCCAGGCCGATGCCGGAACCGTTAACGTTGGTGATCTCCCGGTTGAGACCGAGCTCCCGCTCGCACCCGATGTACTGGGATGCAAAGGCTTCATTGACCTCGACCAGTTCAAAATCGCCGATGCCGAGGCCGCTGCGGTTGAACAGATCCTTGACCGCGGGCACGGGAGAGAGCCCCATTACCGAAGGGTGGCATGCGCCTTTTCCCACTGCCTTGATCCGGGCGATGGGGGTCAGGTTCAGCTCTCCGGCCTTTTCCGCCGACATGATGATCATGGCCGATGACCCGTCGTTGATGCCGCTGGCGTTTCCGGCGGTAACCTTGCCGATTTCGGGTACAAAGGCCGGCGGCAGTTTCCGGAGTTGCGCCATGGTGATGCCGGGTCGAAAGTGTTCGTCCTTGTCGAAGAGGAGAGACGCTTTTTTCCGTTGAGGCACCTCGACGGGTACGATTTCCTCTCTGAAAGCGCCGTCCCGTGTTGCCCGTTCCGCATTGTTGTGGCTTCTCAGGGCTACCTCGTCCATCTCTTCCCGGCTGATGCCCAGATGCTGCGCCACGAATTCCGCTGTGTGGCCCATGATATAGGGTTTGCCCAGAAACATGCCGGCCGGAGCCGCTTCAGTGTCCACCGGACCTTCGGCGGAAAGGGGAATGAGGTGGGAGCCGCAGTGGAGCGCGTGAATCAAGGCATCGACGAAAGTGTGATCCTGGAGCCGGCAGCCCCACCGGGCGTTGGGTACGGCATAGGGAACGCCGGACATGTGTTCGACGCCGCCGGCGAGGATGACGTCGGCCATGCCCGCCTGGATCATGGCCATGCCGGAAAGAACGGCTTCCATGCCGGAAATGCATACCCGGTTGATGGTGACGGCGGGGACGGATTCCGGTATTCCGGCCATGAGGGCCGCAACCCGGGTGACATTCAGCGTGTCGTGGTGCTCGAGACAGCATCCGTAGCGAACGTCATCGATGATGGCCGGGTCGATGCCGGCTCTTTCAATGGCGGATTTCATGGTGACACAGGCGATGGCGGCGCCGTTCATGTCTTTCAGGCTCCCGCCAAATGCCCCAATGGCCGTCCGGCAGGCTGAAACGATGACAACATCTTTCATGTGGGTCTCCTTTAAGGGATTACAAATCCATCCACCACCGATATCCATGGAATTCAGCGGTGGATGGTCAATGGGATCAATTCGGATTTCGGAGAGGCGGCATGCGGTGACGCCTTGAATACCGCCTATTTCCCCCCGAAGGACTCCTCGTCCATTTCCATGATGGTGCCATCGTCGGTGATGACGGCGCTCATCTTTCCGAGCGTGACGGGGAGCAGAGAACCGATGAAGAACCGGGCGCTCCTGATCTGGCCTTCATAGAAGACGACGTCTTTTTTCTTGGCGCCGCTTTCCAGTCTTTTGGCGGCGACAATCGCGCGCCACAGCAGCATCCAGGCCATGATCGTGTCCCCTGTGACCTCCATGAACGGATAGGCGACGGCGTAAGCACTCATCATTTTCTCGGAACGGGCTGTTTTTGTCATGTGAAGAGCGAGTTCCTCCAGCCGCGCAATGACATTCGAAAGCCCCTCGGCAAGTCCTTCCAGCCGGCCGACAGCCCGTGCCGCATCAGCCGTTTTTGTCATTTCGTCCAGAAGATCCCTGAAAGCCTGCCCCTGGTTGAGGCTCAGTTTCCGCCCTAACAGATCCATGGCCTGGATGCCGTTGGTGCCCTCGTAGATATGTGTGATCTTGCAGTCCCGGAGGAGCTGCTCCTGGGGATACTCTTTCGTGTATCCGTATCCGCCGAACATCTGAACCCCCATGTTGCAGACGTCGAAGGCCCGGTCCGAGGCGTATCCCTTGGCGATGGGGATCAGCACGTCGATGAGCCCCTGCCACCGGGCTTTTTCATTGGCGTCGCCGCTGATTCGGATCATGTCTTCACAGAAACCGGTGAAATACATGATGCTGCGGATACCTTCGGTATAGGCCTTCATCGTGAGCAGCATGCGGCGGACATCCGGGTGCTGGATGATGGGCACCGGAGGGGCATCCTTGCCCGCAGCCTGAAGATGCCGTCCCTGAACCCTCTCCCGGGCGTAATTGAGGGCATTCGTGAACGAGGCCGAAGCGCATCCCAGGGCTTGCATACCCACGTCCAGCCGGGCCTCGTTCATCATGACGAACATGGCCCGCATGCCTTTGTTGACCTCTCCCAGCAAAGTCCCCCGGCACTGCCCCTTGCCGCCCAGCGTCAAGGAACAGGTGGCGCTCCCGTGAATGCCCATCTTATGTTCGATGCCGGTGCAGACCACGTCGTTGAATTCACCGAGACTGCCGTCGTCGTTGACCCGGATCTTGGGCACCAGAAAGAGAGAGATGCCCGAGGTGCCGGCCGGGGCCCCCTCGATCCGTGCCAGGACGGGATGGATGATGTTTTCGACCAGGTCGTTCTCGCCGCTGGAAATGAAGATCTTGCTGCCGGAGATGGAATAGGTGCCGTCGTCGTTCATGACGGCGGTGGTGGTGAGTGCCCCGACATCCGATCCGGCTTCCGGTTCCGTGAGCAGCATGGTGCCGCCCCACTCGCCGGTATACATTTTTTTGAGGAACAGCTGCTTCTGTTTTTCGGTGCCGAAGATCTCCACCAGCTTTCCCGCCCCGTGGGTCAGAAGGGTGTTCAGGGTGAAAGGGAAGTTGGCGCCGTTAAAGAAGTTCTTGGCGGCCAGAGCCACTGTGGCAGGCATCCCCTGGCCGCCCCACTCGGGGTCGTCGCACATGGCGATCCATCCGCCCTCCCTGAAGAGGCCGTGCAACTTGTGAAAGGATTCCGGGACGCGTACCTGACCTTTGTCGAAGGTGCATCCCTCCTCGTCTCCGGGTTTCAGGGTCGGGAGCATCTCCTTGACGGCCAGATTGCGGGCCTCGGAAACGATCAGATCGATGGTCTTGCGGGTGAATTCCTCAAATTTTTCGTGTTTGGAAAGTGTTTCAACCTCCAATTGTTCGTGAAGAACAAAATCCACGTCTCTTCTGTCCAGAATAACTTGTGCCATGATTCTCTCCGTTTTGTTCAATAATGGTCGATAGGGTTCAGCGATAGAGTCGCCGCATCACCTTTTTATCCAGCTTGCCCACGCTCGTCTTGGCGATCTCATCCACGAATTCATATCGGTCGGGGACGCCGTATTTGGGAAGTTTTCCGTCCTGAGCCGCCTGCTTCATGTGCTGCTTCAGGTCATCGGGGGTCACCTTGTCGACGAAATCGGGCTTCAGCACCACGATCATCATGGGGCGTTCACCCCATTTTTCGTCGGGAATGCCGATAGCAGCCGATTCCAGTACGGCATCGTGTTGACTCAGTATATTTTCCAGGTCCAACGAAGAGACCCACTCGCCGCCGCTCTTGATTACGTCCTTGACCCGATCGGTGATCTGGAGATAACCGTTCTCGTCGATATGGCCGACGTCACCGCTGTGGAGCCATCCGTTTTGCCAGAGGGCTTTGGTTTTCTCCAGCGCCTTGAAATAGCTTCGGGTCAGCCAGGGGGTCCTGAATACCACTTCGCCCGCCGACATGCCGTCATGGGGAAGCGGTTTTCCATCGTCGTCCAGCACCTCGAACTCCACCAACGGGAGCGGCAGACCGGTCTTGACGACGATGTCCAGCATCCGGTCCTCGTCCCAGTCCTTCATCTGTTTCGGGGGGACGGAGAGGCTGATGAGGGGACAGGTTTCCGACATGCCGTATCCGGTGTAGACCGTGATGCCCAAACTTTTTGCGGCCTTGGCCTGCCCCCGGGACAGCTTTGATCCGCCGATGATCACCTTCCACCGGGAGAGATCACACGCCTTTGCCGACGGGCTCGTGGCGATCATCTGAAGAACGGTGGGCACGCAGTGGGAGAAGGTGACCTTTTCGTTGGCGATCAGTTTCAAGAGCATCTCCGGCTCGTATTTTCCAGGATAGACCTGTTTGACCCCCAGGAGGGTGGCGACGTAGGGGAGGCCCCAGGCGTGGACGTGGAACATGGGCGTGATGGGCATGTAGACGTCGTCGGACCGGAACCGTCCGATGGTTTCGTAAGCGCCCAGGGCGACAGCGGCGGAAAGGGTGTGCAGCATCAGCTGCCGGTGGGTGAAATGGACACCCTTGGGGTCCCCGGTGGTGCCGGTGGTATAGAAGGTGGTGGCTTTGGTATTTTCGTCCAGATCGGGAAAAGCATATTCCGGCAAGGCATCGGCCAGCATCTCCTCGTAGACGGCGTCGATGGCGACACGGGTCTCCGGAATCGTGCCGTGTTCGGCGATCACCACCACGGCCTCGACGTTGTCCAGCTTTTCACGGATGGTTTCCAGGATCGGCAGGAAGTCGGTGTTGATGACGATCAGTTTGGCTTCGGCGTGGTTGATGGTGTAGATGATCTGATCGGCGGAAAGCCGCCAGTTGACCATTTGCAGCACCGCACCCATCATGGGAACGGCGAAGAAGGCCTCCAGGAAACGATTGCTGTCATAGTCGAACACCGCCACCGTGTCGCCGGGTTGGATGCCTTTTTTTTCGAGGGCGTTGGCCAGGCGATGGATGCGTTCGTTCAGGTCCCTGTAAGTGTATCGCATTTTGTCGCGATAGACGATTTCCTGATCCGGTGCATAGATCAGGGGGGTATTCAACAGTTTTTTGATGATCAGCGGATAGTCGTAAAATTCCCCGGGTTGATAATTTCTCTCCGTCATACTTGTCCCCCATTGTTGTCATTGTGATCGTTATGAATGTTGCGGATCCTTATCATCATCATCAGTTCACGGTGCCGGTATTATTGCTTCGGTGACCTGACGCCGGTGTTTTGAACGGCGTCATTCCATACGGGCCCAGGCGGCATAATCCACGAGCCCGAAACGTTTAAGCTCCTGGGTGAGACCGCGAGCCAGGTCGCTTCCCCAGGGGATGGGGATCGCCCGCATCCACGTCAGTATGATCATCAGGTCGTTGGACACGGAAAGATTCGCGTACACTCTCGCGCCGACCAGCGACGGCGCCGTCAAGGACCGCTTCATTTCCTTCAGATATCGGGCGTCGATACCCTGGTCCCCGGTGCCGCCCATCCGCACTTTAATGATTTCCAGCCATTCCATTGGTTTGCCCCTTGATTGACGGTTGCGGGATCAATGCACTTGATAAGCATAAAGCATACCATATTTGTATTGCCTCATAAAAACAAAGGGTAAACTATAGAGAACGTTTTTGGCTGGAAAATAGGACAGAAAAACTGTTTTATTTTCCAGTTGGCATATAAACTGGAACATTGTACAGTTCTTTGGGGTCATCATCCCATATCCTTCTGTTTGATCGTATTGCCTGGAGGCTAAATGACGACGGATGAAAAAGAGTTTTTCCGTGAAGCCACCCTGAGAATCTGCAGCAGCCTGGAGATCGAAAAAGCCCTGTGGCAAAGCCTGATGTACATTCGAGATTTCATGCCGGCACAGCAGATGAGTTTTCACGTTTACCATCGCGATCTGGGTATTGTCGAAACAGTGGCCCATGCCACGATCGATGCCGGTGAGGCCATGTCCATCAAGAGCCCTCTGTCGTCAAAAGCCCGAAAGCAGGTGGAGATTCAACGCTCCATCAGGGTCCGGGTCATCGATCGGCTGGGGGATGATCCGGTGACGAGTCCGGTGGCGGGAAGACTGGGTGCCCTCGATCTGTCGGGGGTGGTTATGGATCTCGTTCTTGAAAAAAAGCTGCTGGGGGTCTTATCGGTGTTCAATAACGGCAGGGAAAAATTCAATTCAGACCATGTCCGACTCCTGAGTCTCCTGAACGAACCTTGTGCCGTCGCCCTTACCAACAGCATGAGATACCGGGAACTCATGACGCTCCGGGATCTCCTGGCCGACGATAACCGCTATCTGCAGGATGAATTGCGTCGGATGTCGGGAGAGGAGGTTGTCGGAACCGATTTCGGATTGAAGGGGGTTATGGAGATGGTCCGTCAGGTGGCGCCGCTGGACAGCCCCGTACTGCTTCTCGGGGAGACCGGGACGGGCAAAGAGGTCATCGCGGGCGCCATCCACAAGTCGTCTCCACGAAAGGATGGTCCTTTCATCAAGGTGAATTGCGGTGCCATTCCCGAAACGCTCATGGACAGCGAACTCTTTGGATATGAAAAAGGCGCCTTCACCGGCGCGGTGGTCCAGCAGCGCGGGCGCATCGAGCGAGCCCACGGCGGCACCCTGTTTCTCGATGAAATCGGAGAATTGTCCGCTGAGGCCCAGGTCCGACTGCTTCGGGTGCTTCAGGAAAAAGAGATCGATCGGGTCGGCGGAAGCTACCCGATCAAGGTGGACATCCGGATCATCGCGGCGACGCATCGGGACCTGGAGGAGATGATGGCCCTCAGGAAATTTCGGCACGATCTCTATTTCAGACTCAGGGTTTTTCCCATTGTCATTCCGCCCCTGAGGGAACGAAAAATCGATATTCCCGCTCTGGTACAGCATTTTATCCTGAAGAAATCGCGCGAAATGAAGCGTCTGGTAGTGCCGTCCCCCACGCCGGACGCCATCGACCGCCTGATGGCATACCATTGGCCGGGCAACGTTCGGGAATTGGAAAACGTCGTGGAACGCTCCCTGATCCTGAACACGGGCGATCGCCTTTTTTTCAATGAGATCGGGGCACGGCTCATGGGGAAGTCGCCGGAGAGCCGCCTTCCCCAGTCTGCAGAAACAGACAAATCGATGACGCTTGACGAGATGGTGTCCCGTCACATCCGACGGGTTCTCGACAGGTGCGGGGGCCGTGTGGAGGGAGACCATGGGGCCGCCCGGCTGCTCGGCGTCCACCCCTCCACCCTCAGGAAGCGGATGGCAAAACTCGGGATCCCTTTCGGGCGAAAGGCGAAGATATATCGGGGATCATGAAACAAGACCGCCACTGCCCCGTGAATTCCGCATGACCGGTGCTCCGGCAACGGTTTTTTTCCCCAGATCACGAAGCCTTTCCGGAATTGACGACAGGGCCTTCTCGGCCGTTTCGCTCAGGCCCTCGCCGTGATTGAAATCGACGCCTGGAACCGTCGCGAGCCATACCGGCGGCGCCTTGTGGTAAAGAAGGCGGACACAGGCCATGATCGTCGCCGGATCGAGGCCGTGTCCGAAAACGAGGGCGCGGGATTTCGCGGAGAGGGGGTGCACCCGAATCCCAGGCTGCGCATTGCCGCCTTCCGCGGAGATGACCCGGGCATCCGTGAAGACAATGCCGGAGACGTCATCCCGGGCGACGTCTTCTGCAAGCTCGGGCGTCAACTGGTGCACGGCGATATGCAGGACGTCTCCGTCGCGTTCCCGCCAGAGGCGCTCGAGCATCTCCCCCAGCCGCAGCCCCGCGCCGTCGTCCCGGCGCAGGGGGTTGCCCCAGGCGATAATCAGCATCATCGGCGTCAGCCCCGGATCTTTTCGTCGACCAGGCATCCCCGGGCATCCAGAATCTGAACCTGCATGGGCATTTGGCCGACGGCGTGGGTCGAACAGCTGAGACAGGGATCGTAAAGACGGATGCCGTGTTCAATCCGGTTCAACACCCCTTCGGTCACGGTCGATCCCCTGATGTAGGCCCGGGCGATCTGGGCGATGGTCCTGTTCATGGCCAGATTGTTGTTGCCGGTGGCCACCAGGAGACGAACCGCCTGGAGTATGCCGTCCTCGTTGACGCGGTACTGGTGAAAGAGGGTGCCCCGCGGTGCTTCCATGACGCCGATTCCAGTCAGCTGGTTCACGCCCGCCCGGCTGCGGAGTTGAGCGTCATGGACCAGGGGATCCTCGATGATGCCGGCGATCCGCTCGAGGGAGAAGAGAATCTCGATGAGGCGGGCATAGTGGGCGTGAAAACTGCCCCAGACCGGCTTGTCTCCGTCGCCCAGACGCCTGAACCGCCGGAGCTCCCGGTCGGCCCGGGGCGTACCCGCGAAATCGCAGAGATTGAGTCGCGCCATGGGGCCTACCCGGTATAGACCCGGTACATCGCCTGTGCCGTCGCCGTACCCGAGGGGTCGGTAGTAAGGAAACTTGAGATAGCTCCAGGGTTGGACCGCCTCGGCGATGATCTCCTGCCATCGATGGTCCGCCAGTCCCGATTCGAGATGTCTGCCGTCGGCATCCATGACCCGAAGTACGCCGTCGTAATGCTCCAGGCCCCCTTCCGGGGTCGTCAGGCCGAGGAAGAGACTGGGAAAATTGCCGTAGCAATCCGCTTCCTGCTGAAAGGCGTCGTATCGGTCCAGGAGCAGATCGATGGCCGCATCGACGGTGTCGAAGGCCTCGGGCAGACTCCTGCCGACGGCGTCGACATCCTCGGGCGTCAGACCTTTGCGCACGCCGCCGGGAACGGCCCAGGGCGGGTGGACGCTCTGGCCGCCGAGCATCCGGATGATTTCCTGGCCGAACCGGCGGAGACGGATGCCTTTTCGAACCAGGTCGGGGTGTTTCGCCATGAGCCCCACCATGTTGCGCCGGGCCGGGTCGCTCTCCATGCCCAGGATCAGGTCGGGACCGCTCAGAAAAAAGAAGCTGAGGGCATGGCTTTGGACATACTGGGCGTGGTTGATGAGCCGCCGAAGGATTTCCGCGGCGGGGGGGATCCGGACGCCCAGAATGGCGTCGCCGGCCTTGGCCGAGGCCAGCATGTGGCTCACGGGACAGATACCGCAAATGCGCATGGTGATGCCCGGCATCTCCGAATAGGTGCGGCCCACGCAGAATTTTTCGAAGCCGCGGAATTCCGTTACATGGAATCGGGCATCGGCCACTTGTCCGGCATCGTCCAGGTGGATGGTGATCCTGGCATGGCCTTCGATCCGGGTCACCGGTTCTATGGTCAATTGTTGTGTCATATATACCCCCTCAGGTTTCGACTGTCACAGGCCGGTGCCGGGAGGATACGCCCGCGCCCCGCGCGGTTTCGTTCAATCGCCGCTGAAGCCTGCTCCGGTCGGCCCGGAAAAGCGCTTGCGCTCAAACAGTCCGGGCCGCTGATTCGGCGGATCGCCGCGGGTCCCCTTTACCGGCCGGGCCTCAGCCAAAGGTGCGCATCTCTTCCGGGAGGACGATGGGCTTGCCTTTGAGCAGGGCGTCCAGGGCCGTCCAGATGCGTTCCCTGCCCGGGGGGCAACCGGGCAGGAAGGCATCCACGGAGATCACCTGGTGGAGTGGGAGCACCCGGGGCAGCAGGCGCGGCAGCGTTTCGGAAGAATGCCCGCCCGGGGGCGCTTCTCCCGGCCCTTCGGCATAGACTTCGGCAACGAGGCGGCGCGCATCCAGTCGGTTGCGCATGGCAGGCACATTGCCCGTCACGGCGCAGTCGCCGAAACTCGCGACCATCCGGCTGTTTTCACGGATCCTGCGTGCGTCCCGCAGGTGGTCCGTGTTGACGACGGCGCCTTCGACCAGGGTGACATCCACGTTCAGGGGAAAGGTCTTGATGTCCATGAGGGGGCTGTAGACGAGATCGACCGCTTCGAAGACCTCGATCAACCGCTCGTCCAGATCGAGAAAGCTCATGTGGCAGCCGGAGCATCCGCCCAGCCAGGCGGTGGCCAGCCGTATCCGGGCGGTTCGGTTCAGGTCCATATCATTCCCCCCAATTCCATATGTTGTCGTCGCGGCCGCTCAGGATCCAGGCCAGAAAGTCCTGCCGTTTCTCCATTTCGGCAACACCGGTCCCCTTGCTGAAGATGGCGCCGGTGGGACACACCTGTACGCATTTGCCGCAAGAGGTGCAACTCCGGGTCTTTCCCCAGGGAATGTTCATGCCGGTGATGACGTTCGTATGAATTCCCCGGCCCATCATATCGAGGGTATGGGCACCCTCGACCTCGTCGCAGACCCGGACGCACCGCGCACAGAGAATGCAACGATTGGGATCCCGGACATGGCGCTCGTGACTGGCGTCCACGGCAAGGTCGGGGTAGCGGTATTCATAACGGACGTGATCCACCCCGAGCCTCGCGGCCATCCGCTGAAGCTCGCAGCGGCCGTTCATGACGCACACGGCGCAAACGTGATTGCGTTCCGTAAGGAGGAGTTCGATGATCATCCTGCGATACCGCCCAAGGGTCTCTGTTTCGGTTCGCACCACCATGCCTTCCTGGGCCTGGGTGATGCAGGAGGCCGTCAATCGGGGGCTCCCCTCGACCTCGACGAGGCACAACCGGCATCCCCCTCTGGGGCTGAGGCCTTTGAGACGGCAGAGGGTGGGGATGAAGATGTCCGCGTCCTCGGCGGCTTCGAGGATGGTGCTGCCCTTCTTGGCACTGATGAGCCTGTCGTTGATGGTGAGGGTGACGACCGTCATGATCAAAACCTCCGCGTTGACGTTGAAGGCCGGGCATGGGAAACCTCCCGGACGGGCTTATATCGCCCGGGAAACAGCGTTGTCAAAGCGACATACCCCGGCCGGGCAGTGATGATCCCGGATGTGAACCTCGTATTCGTCCCTGAAAAAACGCAAAGTGCTCAAAATCGGATTGGGTGCTGTCTGCCCCAGACCGCAGAGACTGGTATCCTTCACCATCCCGCAGAGCTCCTCGAGGTTTTCAAGGTCCTTCATGGTGGCGGCACCTTCGGTGATGCGAGTCAGGATGCGATGCATCTGCACGGTTCCCCCTCGACAGGGGCCGCATTTGCCGCAGCTTTCATCCATGCAGAACGCCATGAAAAACCTGGCCACGTCGGGCATGCAGCTGGTGTCGTCCATGACGATAAGCCCCCCTGATCCCATGATTGAGCCCAGGGCCGCCAGGGCTTCATAATCCATGGGGGTGTCGAGGTTGTCCGCAGGAATGCAGCCGCCGCTGGGCCCGCCGGTCTGTGCGGCCTTGAAGGCGCGGCCGTCCTGTATCCCGCCGCCGATGTCATATACGATCTCCCGCAGGGTGATGCCCATGGGCACTTCGATGAGGCCCGTGTTGACGGTTTTACCCGCCAGCGCGAAGATCTTGGTGCCCTTGCTCTTTTCCGTGCCCAGGCCGGCATACCATTCAGCCCCCCGATTGATGATCATGGCGACGTTCCCGAAGGTTTCGACGTTGTTGATCAGGGTCGGGGCGCCCCAGAGACCCTGTTGCGCCGGGTAGGGGGGACGGGGAACGGGTTGACCCCGGCGCCCCATGATGGACTGCATCAGGGCGGTCTCTTCGCCGCAGACAAAGGCGCCCGCGCCCATGCGGATATCGATGCGGAAATTGAAGGGGCTGTCCAGGGCCCGGTTGCCCAGAAGTCCCGCCCGCTCGGCTTGCGTGATGGCCTTTTCGAGTCGTTTGGCGGCCAGCGGATATTCCCTTCGGACGTAGATATACCCCCGGTCCGCGCCGACGGCGTAGCCGGCGACGGCCATCCCCTCCAGCACCCGATGGGGGTCGGATTCCATCAGGGTCCGGTCCATGTAAGCGCCGGGGTCGCCTTCGTCGCCGTTGGCGACGACATACTTTCGGTCGCCGGTCGCTTTCTGCACCCGCTGCCACTTGAACCCGGTCGGGTAGCCTGCGCCGCCGCGACCCCGAAGGCCGCTTCTCAAGATCTCCACACACACGTCCGAAGGCGTCATCTCCCGAAGGACCTGCCCCAGGGCTTCATATCCGCCCGCAGCGACGCAGCTCTCCAGCCGTTCCGGGTCGATGTCGCCGCTGCCGGCAAGCACCACCTTCTCCTGCTTGGCGAAAAAGGGAATATCATGAGAGAGGATGCGTGCGTCGAGGGACGGGACGGTCTGGCCCCTGACGTGCCGGTTCAGAATGGGCGCCACCATCTCCGGTGTCACCCGCTCGTATATGACGTCGGCTTCACCCCTGTTTTTGATCGTTACCATCGGACCGCGGCTGCAGGGTCCCATGCATCCGCTCGTCGCGGCTTCCACCTCAGCCGCAAGCCCTTCCGCCGTGATCGCATCGGCAAACGCCGCCAGTATTTTCGACGCGCCGGAAGAAATGCACGGCGTGCTCATGCAGCAGAGAATGCGGCACCGGAACTTCGCCTGTCGTTCCTGTTCGACCTGGGCCATGGCCTTGAGTTCGATTCGGTTCATCGTATCGTTCTTCCCTTTGACGGTTAGCGGTTTCAGGGATGCATCGGGAGCGGTGGATTGGATCAGTCGGCGCCGCTTACGCGCCGGCGTACCTTATCCAGGGTCGAGGCCGATGTTGCCTTTCCCAGCACGACGTCGTCCAGAACCACCACCGGCGCCAGACCGCAGCATCCCAGGCACCGGGCCGTGTTCAAGGTCAGCTTCCCATCGGCGGTGGTGTGCCCGGCCTTGACGTCAAAACCGCTTTCCAGGGCTTCGACAATCTCGAAGGATTTTCCCACATAGCAGGCGGTGCCCAGGCAGACGATGCAGGAATGTTCCCCCTGGGGCTTGAGGGAAAAGAAGTGATAGAAGGTGGCCACCCCGTAAACCCAGCTGGACGGGAGCCTCAGCATCCGGGCGACATACATGAGGACGTCCTCGGGAAGGTAGCCGAAGGCTTCCTGGGCGGCCGTCAGCACCTCGATAAGGGCATCCTGCTTGAACTGCTGCCGTTTGATGACGCGGTCGACGGCTTTGTACCGCGGATCTCCCATGGGGTGTGACTTTTGTTCGTCCGCCGGCTTCGGAGCGACTTGCGCCATGATGATTTCCTCTCTGTAATCATGCGATCGTGTTGCATCGTGGTGCGAAGAATCAGCGTATTATGGGATGAAAGCCGAAGGTTGGATATCGGACTCAACTTTCGACTTTCATGATGGTGACCAGATAGAGGTGCCGGGAGGATACGGCCTATGAAGGTCGAAAGTTGAGTATCGAATTTATAAAATGCGACACATTGGCTTGTATATAGGGGTTTCCCATCATTTGCCTGGGGTATTCTCCTGTATATATGTCGGGATAAACCCTGAAAAGCATCCGTGATGAATGATGTCCGGATTTGGCGGGATACCCTTCAGCTGATCCCCAACCGTTTCATTTTTTTGTAAAGCGCGGTGCGGTGTATGCCGAGGGTTCGGGCCGCCAGCGCGCGATTTTCGTTCGCTGCCTGCAGGGCCGCTTCGATGGCGCTGCGTTCGGCCTCGGCCAAATGGTCATCCAGGGTGCCGGACAGAGGGGTTTTTGCGCCTTTGTGGAACGTGGACGGCAAATGACGGAGTTCGACGACCAGTCCCTGAGCTTTCCAGGCCATCTGGCGCATCAGGCTTCGTAATTCCCGGACATTTCCAGGCCAGGCATGCGACATGAGCGCCCCGGTCGCTTCCTCGGAGAGTTGTTGCATGAGAAGTCGCTCCCGGCGGCACACTTCGGAAAGGAAGTGTTTTGCCAAAAGGGGAATGTCTTCCGGACGCGACCTCAGCGGCGGGATCTCGATCGGGAACTCGTTGATGCGGTAGAAGAGATCGCTGCGGAATTTGCCGGCATCGACAAAAGCGGCAAGATCCCGGTTTGTGGCGACCACCAGCCGGAAGTCCACATCGATCGGGATCGTGCCCCCCAGGCGGTCGATTCTGCGCTCTTCCAGAACCCGAAGCAGCTTGGCCTGGCTTTCGATGGGCAATTCTCCGACTTCATCCAGGAAAAGCGTTCCATCGCAGGCCAGTTCGAACTTTCCGGGTTTGCCTTTTTTCCGGGCGCCGCTGAAGGCGCCTTCTTCGTAGCCGAATAATTCCGATTCGATCAGGTCGTGGGGAATCGCGCCGCAGTTGATCGCGACGAAAGGCCCTTTCTTCCGATGGGAGGCTTCATGGAGAGCCTGGGCGAACAACTCCTTTCCCGTACCGCTTTCGCCCAGCAGGAGCACCGTGGCCGAAGAATCCGCTATGCGTCGGGCCTGCTCGATAACGCGCCGCATTTCCGAATTCAGGGTGAGGATGTTTTCGAAGGAACGGCGATGTCCGCGCAGTTCGTCCAGGAGCGTTTCGTAGCGTTCGACCTTCCGTTCCATCGCCCGGACGCGATCCGCCAGTTTTTCCAATTGTTCAGGACTCTGGAACAGGATTCTCCCGAAAGCGCCGATGACCCGATTGTTCCGTCTGACGGGCAGGTTGACCGTGATTTTAGTCTTGCCGTGCAGGTCGACGACCTGTGCGCTGTCGGCGATGCCGGTGCGGGCCACCTCCGCCAGGCGGCTGCCGGGCGCAAGCGTTGAAAGCGACAGACCCGCGCCGCCGCCGGATTCGAGCCCGAACCATTGTTCATTGGCCGGGCTGAGCAGGGTGATATTTCCCTTGGTGTCGACGACCGTGAGCCCCTCGTAGGGGTTGTCAAGAACCATCCGGACCATTTCCTCGTTCATCGGACAGTCACCGTAGGGCCCCAGTATTCGATCCGCCGTCCGGACGCGCCGGAAGACCATCACCTCGGTTCGCTGACGCCCTTCGGCCTGTACAAACCAGTCATCATTCCAGAAAGTCCACTCGCCAGGTGTCAAACCGCGGAGCGCATCCGGAAGCCGTGCCCCTTTTTCGATATCCGGACCGAGGGCTTCGAAAAAATCCGTGGTCAAACGCGCCACACGTCCGGTCTTGTCTAAAAAAACGACACCGCATCGGCAATAAGCGGCTTTGCGAAGCATGGCGGCTTCTGAACTTGTCGTCATCGGTCGACATGTCTCCCTGTGGATACATCTTTTGCCATGCCGGTGAGGGGTGAAACTGTATCCGTCCGGCAACACAATCACAACATAGCATATTCTTCCCTCTTTTGCATATACCTTCTTTAAAGATAATTGTTTCAGAAGATTAGAAATTTAAAAGCCGTTTTTTCAAACATTGGCACGACCTGTGAAAAAGGAAAGTTTCAGAAAACATTTTGGTGATGGTGCATTTTCAGTGAGTTGCCGGCGATTCATGCATCCGAAATCAACAGACCCTGTACTTATCCAGTTTGGAGGAGCCGATGTTTATCGACAATGAAGAATTGAGAGTTGCAGCCGACACGATACGCCAGGCCGCACGGGAACGGATCGCTCCCCTGGCCGCATCCATCGATGCGACAGGTCAGTTAAATCCGGAAGTGATCGATCTTTTGTGGGATCTGGGTCTTATGACCGCAGTCTTCCCACCGCAATACGGTGGTGCGGAGGAGCATCACGGGACCCTGCTCTGCATCGGGGTCGAGGAGATCGCGCGTCACTGTGCTTCGTCGGCCCTGATGCTGATCATCCAGGCCGTAGGCAGCTTTCCCATCATCCATGGCGCCAGACCGGAATTGCTGGATCGCGTGATGACGAGGATGGTGAAAAACCGAGAACTGGCCGCCTATCTGGTGTCGGAACCGGGTGCCGGGTCGGACGTGGCTTCGATCCGCACCACGGCGGTCCGGGACGGCGACGCTTATGTCCTTTCCGGGACCAAATGCTTTTCCACCAACGGACCGGTGGCTTCGGTCTATACAGTTCTGGCGCGAACCTCCGGCAACGGCCGGGACGGCCTCTCCTTCTTCCTGGTGGAGCGGGACACGCCCGGACTCAAGATCGGCAAGATCGAGAAAAAAATGGGACAGAAGGGTTCCCAGACCTCCGAAGTGCATCTTGACGCGGTGCGCATACCCGCCGAAAACCTGCTCGGGGAGGAAAACAAGGGATTCCGGATCGCCATGAAGGATTTCGACATGTCCCGTCCGGCCGTCGCGGCCCAGGCCCTGGGTATCGCCGAAGGGGCCTTCGAGCAGATGGAGAACTACTCCAGGGAGCGGAAGACCTTTGGCCGACCCCTGTGCGACCATCAGATGATCCAGCAGATTATCGCCGACAGCGCGACCCTGATCGAGGCGTCGCGGGGTCTCATCTATCGCGCCGCCGCCTTGTATGATCAGGGGAAACGCAATA
Organism: Desulfococcus multivorans; assembly: GCF_001854245.1. Lineage (GTDB taxonomy): Bacteria > Desulfobacterota > Desulfobacteria > Desulfobacterales > Desulfococcaceae > Desulfococcus > Desulfococcus multivorans. Next base: position 113,424 of record NZ_CP015381.1, read on the forward strand.
CCAAGCTGGCTTCCATGAGCAAGGTCTTTGCCTCGGATGCGGCCATGAAGATCACCACGGATGCGATCCAGGTCTTTGGCGGATACGGCTACATGCAGGATTATCCTGTGGAGCGGATGTTCCGGGACGCCAAGTTGACCCAGATTTTCGAAGGCGCCAATCAGATCCAGCGACTGGTGATCGCCAGAGAGATCCGTAACGAAAATTCCTGAAATCCGGTTTCGACATCATTCAAGGAGAGCTTGTCTTATGAAAAATTTAACGGAAGAACAGAAAGTGATGCTGGAGATGGTGCGCGATGTGGCGAACCGGGAAATCGCGCCACTCGCGATGGAACTGGATGAGAATTCGTCTTTCCCGGAACATGCCCGGAACCTGTTTGCCGAACTGGGGCTCCTGAACCCGCTTCTGCCTGCCGAATACGGCGGAACGGAAATGGACATCCTGACCTTTGTGCTGGTCCTGGAGGAAATCGGCCGGGTTTGCGCTTCCACCGCCCTGCTGTTGATCGCCCAGAGCGACGGCATGCTGCCCATCATCCATGGCGGCAGCCCTGAGCTCAAGGAAAAATTTCTGGGCCGCTTCGGCGGAAACTCTACGCTGCTGACGGCTTTTGCCGCCACTGAACCGTCGGCCGGGTCGGATCTCCTCGGCATGAAAACCCGGGCCGTCAGAAAAGGTGACAAGTACGTGATCAACGGGCAGAAATGCTTCATCACCAACGGCTCGGTGGCCGACGTCATCTCGCTTTACGCCTATACGGATCCGGAGAAAGGCGCCAAGGGTATGAGCGTCTTTGTGGTGGAAAAAGGCACCCCCGGCCTGGTTTACGGCCGCAACGAGAAAAAGATGGGGATGCGGGGCTGCGTCAACTCCCAGCTCTTTTTCGAGAACATGGAGATTCCCGCCGAAAACCTTATCGGCGCCGAAGGGGACGGGTTTGCCAATCTCATGAAAGCGCTCTCCATCAACCGGGTCTTCTGCGCGGCCCAGGCCGTGGGGATCGCTCAGGGTGCGCTGGATCGCGCCATTGAACATGCCCGAGAGCGGGTGCAGTTCGGGAAGCCCATTTCTCATCTGGCCCCCATCCAGTTCATGATCGCCGATATGGCCACGGCGGTTGAAGCCTCCCGCCTCCTGACCCGGAAGGCGGCCGAGCTGCTCGATGACAAGGACAAGAAAGGAGCGCTCCTGGGCGGCATGGCAAAGACCATGGCCAGTGATACGGCCATGCAGGTGACCACCGACACCGTTCAGATTCTCGGGGGATCGGGCTACATGAAGGAATACGGCGTGGAGCGGATGATGCGCGACGCCAAGCTGACCCAGATCTACACCGGAACCAACCAGATCACCCGTCTGGTCACGGGTCGTGCGTTGTTGCAGCCGTAAAAAAAATCGAGGGCGCCGACAAAAAGGGCCCAGGCATCAACCCTTTTTCCAATAAGGATTAACGACATGTCGGAAAACAGAAAATTTACCTATGACACGGCCATGTTCCGGGACACGTTCGAGAATGATTTCACCTATCTGAACGGCTTTCTGCGAAACACCCACCGGTACGCGAACCAGAACGCGATGACCTGTCCCCTTCGGGATAAAACATGGACATATCAGGATCTTGACAAAGCCTGCAATATTCTGGCCCATGCCCTGAAAGACGACGGGGTCGGCAAGGCCGACGTGGTGATGTACCAGCTTTACAACTGCGCGGAATGGGTCTTCATCTACCTGGCGTCGCAAAAGCTGGGTGCCGTCAATTGTCCGATCAACTTCCGCCTCTCCTATGGCGAGACGGCCTACATGCTCGACGACAGCAAGCCCAGGGTCTATTTCTACGACGCGGCGGACGCCGAAATGGCCCAAAGGGCCCTCGAAAAGGCGGCACACAAGCCCCAAACCATTGTCATGGTCGATATGTCCGGCAGGACAAGGCCTATTGCCGGGGCCGTCTCCTTTGAGGAATATGTCGCGGGCAGGCCGGACACGGATCCGGGAACATACCGACCCACGCATATCTATGACGAGACAACGCGTCTGTATACTTCCGGGACCACCGGGATGCCGAAGGGCGTCCCGCTGAACAATATCAACGAGATCATGAGCGCCCACGACGTCATCATGCACTTCCCCCTCAATCCCAGGGACAAGACCCTGAACATGACGCCCTGGTTTCACCGGGGCGGGCTTTACGCGGGGGGGCCCAACCCCACGCTCTATGTGGGCGCCGAATTGATCCCTCTGCGTCATTTTGACGCCGCGACCGTCCTGGATCTGATCGACAAACACGGCATCACCTATGTCATCGGCGCCCCCACCACGTTGGAAGGGCTTTGTGCCGAACAGCAGAAAAAACGTCGGGACCTGAGTCATCTGAAAGGCATCGTGACGATGGGGGCGCCGCTGGATCGGGCCGCGTGCATTCGCTTCCAGGAGATGCTCACCCCGAACATTTTCAACGGATACGGAACCACCGAAGCGTTCTGGAACACCTTTCTGCGGCCCTACGATCTGCCGGATATGGCGGGGGCTGCGGGCCGTTCGTGCACCGACGACGATATGGCGGTGGTGAACGTATACCCGGACCGACTGGCCGAGCCGGACGATCATGTGAGGAAAAACAACGAGGACGTGGGCGAGGTCATTATCAAAGCCGCCGGAAAGTGCTCGTATACCTATGCCAACCGGCCTGAAGAAGCCAGGGCGAAATATTACAAGGGGTGGCTCTATATCGGTGACCTCTGCACCTGGGACAGGAATGAATTTCTGACCGTGGTGGGCCGGAAAGACGATATGTTCATCTCCGGCGGCGAAAACATTCATCCCGTGCAGGTGGAGGCGGTGCTGAACGAACATCCGGAAGTGGCAAGCTGCGCGGTGGTGGGGCTGCCGGATCCCAAATGGGGGCAGGTGGTGGTGGCCTATGTCGTCAGGTTCAACCCCTCCCTGACGGCAAAAGATATCGACGCATTCTGCCTTCAGCATCCCATGCTGGCGAAATACAAGCGCCCTAGATACTACCGTTTCGTGGACGAACTGCCCATGACGGCCACCGGCAAAAAGGTGCACTACAAGGTCAGGCAACAGGTGGTGGCCGATGCCGAAAAGGGACTGCTGGAAAAGGTGTGATGTTGCCCCGGTAGGTGACTGCCGGGACGGTGTCCGCCGAATTTGAACATCAGCACATGGCGCGCCGCCAAAGGGCCGGCAACGTCAACGCTGGATCGACAGGAGAGAATGACCATGGAATTTACCCGGGAAATATACTGGAACGTGGGCCACGGTGTGTTGATTCCCATGTATGCCCTGGCCTTGCTGGCCGTCGGCATTCTGGTTCACGGCGCCCTGAAGCGGATCGGGGTCTACAGGCTCGGAAAACCCGTGAATCGCACCGATGATCTCCGGGGCCGCATCGCCGCCGCCCTGCGGGATGTGCTCTCGCAGCGGCAGGTGTTGAGGGTCCGGGCCCCGGGCCTGGCGCACAGCCTGTTTTTCTGGGGGTTTCTCGTGCTGGCCCTCGGGACGACCCTGATCTTCCTGCAGGCGGACCTGACCGATCCGGTCTTCGGCTGGAAATTTCTGACCGGAACCTTTTACAAACTCTTTTCGCTGGTTCTGGATATTGCCGGCCTCCTGGCCCTTGTCATGCTGGGGGTGCTGTTTTACCGGCGCTACTGGGTGCGTCCGCCGGGCCTGGCGTCCGACAGGGACGATGCGATCATGCACGGGCTGCTGTTTGCCATTCTGACCACCGGTTTTGTCATCGAAGGCGCCCGCATGGCCGTGACCGAACTCGGTGCCGGCACCGGTCTGGCCGCCTGGTCCCCGGTGGGGCTGTTCGTTGCCGGGCGGATTTCGGGCCTGGGGGAGGAAAGCCTCCGGAGCCTGCACAAGGGTGTCTGGTGGATCCACTTTTTTCTGACCCTGGGCTTCTTCGTCGTGCTGCCCCGCACCAAGTTCCGGCATATCCTGACCACCAGCGCCAATTACGTGTTTGCCGACCATCGCCGCAAGGGGAGCACGGAAACCCTCGATCTCGAGGACGAGCAGACGGAGCGCTTCGGGGCGGCCCGGATCAGGGATCTGACCTGGAAGGACATCCTGGACGGCGACGCCTGCACCGAATGCAAGCGATGCCAGGACCGGTGTCCGGCCTGGCATACCGAAAAGCCGCTCAGCCCCATGGAAGTGATCGCTCATATCCGGGATGCCGCCTTCGGGCAGCCCGATGCGGATCTGATCGACACCATCGGGCGCGATGCCCTGTGGGCCTGCACCACCTGTCGGGCCTGCCAGGAGATTTGTCCGGCAACCATCGAGCACGTCAACAAAATCATCGACATGCGTCGCCACCTGGTCCTCATGGCAGGCGAATTTCCGGGTGAGGAGGTCATGGTCGCGACGGACAACGTGGAGGTGAACGGAAACCCGCTCGGGCTGGCTTTTTCGGCCCGGGGAGACTGGGCCGAAGGACTGGGCGTAACCCGCCTGGCCGAGAATGCGGATGTGGACATCCTCTATTTTGTTGGCTGCTATGCCTCTTTTGACAAGCGCAACATCAAGGTGGCCCGAAGCTTTGTCCGGCTATGCGCGGCGGCCGGGATCAAGGTCGGGATCCTGGGCAAGGAAGAAAAGTGCTGCGGCGAGCCGGTGCGCAAGCTCGGCAACGAGTATCTTTACCAGGGGCTTGCCGCCGAAAACATCGGGATCATGCAGGGCTACGGCGTGAAAAAGATCGTGACGGCCTGCCCCCACTGTTTCAATACCCTGGATCGGGACTACCGGGATCTCGGGTTTGACATCGACGTCGAACACTACGTCACCTTTCTTCAGAAACTGGTTCAGGACGGCCGCCTGAAACTCAGGCCCGGGCACTTTGCCTGCACCTATCACGACTCGTGTTACATCGGGCGTTACAACGACATCTACGAGCCTCCCCGCAGCCTGCTGTCGGCCGCCGGCGCCACCGTCCGGGAAATGGAGCGGAACCGGGATGAGGGGTTCTGCTGCGGCGGCGGCGGCGGCCGTGTCATCGCGGACGAAAAAATCGGGACCCGAATCTGCGAAACCCGCGCGAAAATGGCGGCGGAGACCGGGACGGGAATCCTGGTTTCCAACTGTCCCTTCTGCCTGACGATGTTCGAGGACGGGGTCAAGGGCGCCGGGCTGGAAGGAAAGATGGTGCCGCGGGACATCGCCGAAATCCTGGTGGAGCGGTTGGAAAAACAAGACTGAACCCTGAATTGGAGATAAAGGAAATAGCCATGAAAATTCTTGTCTGCATCAAACAAGTGCCGGATATGGAATCCAAGTTCCGGATCGACGCCGATAACAAATGGTACAGCGAGGAAGAGCTTGCCTGGCGCATGAACGAATACGACGAATATGCCGTGGAGCAGGCTGTGCGGCTTCGGGAACAGATCGGGGACGGGGCGGACCTCACCGTCCTGACCATCGGACCCGATCGGGTCCGGGAGATGGTGAAAAAGGCGCTGGCCATGGGCTGCGACCGGGCCTTTCATGTGAAAGACGATGCCGCTCTTCTCAGGGACCCCTTCGAAATCGCGTCGCTCATCGCCGCGTTTGCCGGCGACAAAGGCTTCGATGTGATTTTCACCGGCATGCAGTCCCAGGATCGCGGCTCCGCCCAGGTGGGGGTGCTGCTGGCTGAAATGCTGGGCATCCCTGCGGTCACCACGGTCGTGGACTTCGCGTTTGCCGACGGCACGATCACCGTCAAGCGCGAACTTGAAGGCGGCGTCAAATCCATTGCGCGGATGAAAACTCCGGCGCTGGTCACCTGCCAGCTCGGCCTGAACACCCCCCGCTATCCGACCATGCCGAACATCATGAAGGCCCGGAAGAAAGAGTTCATCACGGTGGATTCCGCCGATCTGGCCGCGGTGGAGGCCCGGCTGGCGGCTGAAAAAATGTACTTTCCCGAGAAAAAAGGCGGCCTGGTCCTCGAGGGCGATGCGGGAAAGCTGGCCGGACAGGTGCTGGACATTCTGCGCGAAAAGACCATGGTGCTGCGATAACCAACCATTACGAGAATCAAGGAGATTTTCCCATGAAAACCCTTCTGGTCGGAGAATACAGAGATGGAAAGATACCGGCATCCACCTATGAACTGGCGGCCTTTGCCCAAAAGATCGGGGCCGAGGCAGCCATGATCCTGGTGGGCGACACGGGGGTAGTGCCGAAGTTCGACGGCAGGCTCCTGCTGGCGGATGCCGCGAAATACGGAGAATACAACCCGGACGTCCACAAAAAACTGGTGAAGGCGGCCGTCACCCGGGAAAACCCGGATGTCGTGGTTCTGGCCCACTCTTCCTACGGCTGGGACCTGGCGCCGCGCATCGCCAATCTCCTGGGTGCGGCCCAGGTATCCGAGGTCGTGGACTATGCGGACGGCGCCTTTGTGGTCCCGGTCTGCAACGCCAAGATGCGCCGCAGCCTCAAGGCAAGGACCGCAGTGACGGTGGTCACGCTCCAGGCCGGCGCCTTCAGCCCGGCCGGGGAACCCGAAGGCACACCCGATATCGAGCCCCTCGACATTCCCGACACGGCCTCCCCCGTTGAATTTGTCGGCTATGAAGCGGCGCAGAAAGCGGCGGTGGATCTGAGCCGGGCCGATGTCATCGTCAGCGCCGGCCGGGGCATCGGCAAAAAGGAGAACGTGGCGATGATCGCGGCACTGGCCGAAGCCGTCGGCGGCCAGCTCGCCGCCAGCCGGCCGGTGGTGGATGCCGACTGGGTCGAGCATTCCCGTCAGGTGGGAACCACCGGCCAGACCGTCTCTCCTAAACTCTATATCGCATGCGGCATCTCCGGCGCCATACAGCACCTGGCCGGGATGAAAAAGTCCGAATTCATCATCGCCGTCAACACGGACCGGGATGCCCCCATCGGTGAGGTCGCGGATGTCATGGTGCTGGCGGATCTCAAGGAGTTCATCCCCGCCTTGACGGAAAAGCTGAAGGCGCACTGAAGACCTGGCTTCGTGTGGTCTCTTCAGCGGCGTGACAAAACAAAACGGCAGGGCCTTAAACGCCCTGCCGCAAGGTGATACGGCGTGTCCGGAAACGGATTCCGGTTTTCGGCTGAATCCGTAATTCCGGCACGTTGATCAGCTTTTTTAACCCGCGACGTCGATGCCCGGGTTACAGCCCAGATGGGGGTCTTCGTTTTCACATTCATGGTTCGCCCATCGCGTATCGATGTGGCCTTCTTCCCGTTCCTGCTCTGTCTCGACATAGTCCTGGATTGTATTTTCCGTATGTTTCATGATATCACCTCATCGTGTTGAATGTGTGTTCGCGGCGATCGCCTCTCATCCCGCTACGTCGACGCCCATGTCGCAACCCAGATGTTCATCCTTGTTATCGCAGTCGTGATTGCCTGTCCGGGTGTCCAGATGTCCTTCTTCACGCTCTTTTTCAGTTTCGATATAGTTTTGTACTTTATTCTCGGCCATGACGCACCTCCATGTGCTCCGTGTTTTTTCGATGTTGGTTTCGGCTCTTCCGCCGCTTGCCTTTGACACCAATATGGGGATCCGCTCGTCATCTTTCAATACGGTTGGTTCGATGGGTTTTTGATGGGGCTATCCTATAAAAACAGATGGCGATCAGCCTCGGAAGAAGGCAGAGATCAAAGGGATTGACATAACGAGAATCTTCTTATAGTATCAACATACCAACCCTACATCTTTAATGATCATCGAATCGGCAATTGACGACGCGAACACGCTGGAATCGTTTCGATCGCCTGGGCCTTCAGGCGCGGCGATATCATGGTCTATGGAAAGGCGGCTCGGTCGATCGCACGGAACGAGCGCCCGTGTTCCGCCGGTCGTCGTTTTTGCGAAATGCACTGGCTGGAGCCGCCGATTCGGCAACCCATCAAAAAAAGGAGGAACGGAATGAAACACAAAAACTTTAAGCCGTTCGTCGGCCTGATACTCATCGCGATTTTCGTGATCGGGGTAATGGGGATGGCGGATGCGGAGGAACCTTCAAAAACCAGTTATCTCCCCGTGGCCGTTGAAGAGCCCTTTCAGAAGATTTTCGATCGGATGAAAGGCGCGAAAGCGGATGTCATGAAACGACAGATGAATCTGCTCGACGAACGGTACGACCTGAGCGATCGTCCGGCGGAGGGCGTCATGATGTCGGGAGGGAAAAAGGCGGTTCAGGAGGGTGTCCGCGTCCAACTCTCCGCTGACATGACCTGGGAAAAGTTCGCCCAGATGACGCCTGAAGAAATCAAGGAAAAAGGCCTTTGGCCCAAAGGTTTTTACCCGTTGCCGCATCCCAATCATGTCGAGGGCGGCATGGTTTTTCCGCAGTTCCATATCGACGAGATCAACAAGCAGGAAGGTCGAGACCTGACCCGATTCGATCTGGATTTTGACCTGCCGGACCATTTCCTGCCCGAGTTTCCCCCGCCGATTTATCTGACCACAAGACCGGATCTCGGTGATGTATCCCAGGGAAAAGTCGTCACCATCATGAACTACTATGAGCTGTTCAACGGCATCCTGAACCCCAAGCAGATCGAAGGTCTGCGATTGCTGGTAACGCCTTTCCCCCAGCAGCAGTTCAATCAGACGGAAGACCGACGGTCGGAGCTTCCCAGCAGAGGCGTTACCTGTTTCGACTGCCACGTCAACGGGCATTCGAACGGGGCGACGCATCTCGTGGGCGACATCCGACCCCAGGAGTTCCGGCATCGTCTGGATATCCCAACGCTGCGCGGCGTGAATGTTCAGCGCCTGTTCGGCTCTCAACGCGCATTGAAAACCATCGAGGACTTCACCGAATTCGAGCAGAGAGCCGCCTATTTCGACGGAGACCCGGTCATCGCGACGAAGAAAGGGGTCAACGTTCTGGAGCGCGGAAGCCAGGTCCATTTCATGGCCGAATTTCAGGCCCTGCTGGATTTTCCGCCTGCCCCGAAACTGGACCTTTACGGCAAGCTGGACCCTGAAAAAGCGACGGAATCCGAGCTCAGAGGCCAGGAACTCTTCTTTGACAAGGCCAAATGCGCCGTATGTCACCCGGCACCGTATTACACCGACAACCTGATGCACAACCTGAAAGCCGAGCGTTTCTTCAAACCGCAGATGATCAACGGCCGCATGGCCTCCGCCGACGGACCGATCAAGACATTCCCGCTTCGCGGCATCAAGGACTCCCCGCCCTACCTCCATGACGGGCGACTGCTGACCCTGGAGGATACCGTGGAGTTCTTCAACCTGATTCAGGGCCTTGGCCTCACGGAACAGGAGAAGAAAGATCTGACCGCTTTCATGAGAGCGCTGTAATTCGGAAAATCAGGGGCCGCTCCATATTGATCCGGCTGATCCCATGATCATCCCTGGTCAAACCAATGCAAACGGTCATTAGGTACGGACATTGAAACAAAGGGCCTGCAGCCTGTGCTGCAGGCCCTTTGTTTTCGAAAGCTGTCGTTAACGGGACTGCCGGTTCAGGATTTCAGGGATGCGATCACTTGGTCGAGATCGGCGTGATCACCGGCGAACCGGTCGCGATGAGCAAACGTGATCTCTTCCCCCGGCCCGATGACAAACAGCCCCCCCTGCTGCCACAGATCACCGTCCGTGCTGCCTTGGCGAAATCCTTTTTTCATGGCGCCAAGCCCCTTCAAGAGAGCGGTCGGCCCCAGGGTCTCGAGCAATCCCCGTTTCAGTTTGAAGGCACGATAGGCTTCAAGCGTCGGGTCCACAACCATATCACCGTCAAATTGAAATTCCTGAACGAACCGCCGGGCGCTGTCGGGGGATCCGCTGCCGATGGCCACAAGGCCGATGGTCAACTGATCCAGAACGGGTTTGACCTTCATCAGGGCAGCGACCTGCTGCCGGGCGAACATTCAGCCGAAATGTCTCAGAAAGGCCAGCACCACGCGTCGTTCAGTGAACAGCGCGGTGAGTTGAATCTTGCGACCGTCGAGATCGAGGACGGTCAAACCGGAGATTTTCAGCATCAGATACCTCCATTTGGATTTCACCGTGAGCTTGTTTTTCTCGGCATATCATGGAGAAGGCGGCAATCTCACAGCCATGCGGCACAATCATATCTCATTATCTTCTATATAAATAAGCGAAATTCGCTTCGGGGTCAAAATGATCTTTTTCCAAACCTGAGCTTCAAAATCCCTTTACACGAGGTTCCGCTACACGAGGTTCCGCCTGGGGTCGTCGCCCGACAGGCCCCTAAACGCTTCGTTGGCCGCAGCAGACATCCTGATGGGAAAATTCGCAGGTGGCGCAGGCCAGCGACCCGCCCCGAGGCAGTGCGCGGCGCTCTTCCGACAGGAAGGGGTCCAGGAGGCGGCGGGCATTCGCCAGCTGTTCGAGGTCGACGCCCACCGTCTCCTCTTTGCTCTTCAAGGCTTTCACCACCGCCTCGGTGGCCACGTTGCCCGTCGCCCCCGGCGCGTAGGGGCAGCCCCCGAGCCCGCCCACGCTCGCGTCGAAGATCCGGATTCCGTAAGACCACGACGTCAGCACGTTTTCCACGCCCCTGCCGTAGGTGTCGTGAAAATGAACAGCGACCCGGTCCGTGGAGATCCGGGACAACAACCCATCGAGAAGCATCCCCACTTCGTCGGGGGATGCCTTCCCGATGGTGTCGGAGATGGACACCTCATCCACGCCCACGTCGATGAGCCGCTCCACCACCTCGATGACGGCCGCAGGTGCGATCCTGCCTTCAAATGGGCACCAGAATGCCGTCGAGACATATCCGCGCAGCGTCATCCCCGCGTCGTGGGCCCCCTTGGCCACCGGCAGAAAACGCTGAATGGCGCCCGCTATCGAGGTGTTGATGTTCTTCTGATTGAAGCTCTCGCTGGCCGCCGTAAAGAGGGAAACCTTGTCGACCTTCGCCGAGACGGCGCGGGCAAGCCCCTTTTCGTTGGGCACCAGCGCCGAATAGACCACGCCCTCCCTGCGCGCGATTTTCCGGAACACCTCCTCGGCGTCGGCAAGCTGGGGGACCCAGCGGGGAGAAACAAAGGCGGAAACCTCGATTTCGTTCACTCCCGAGAGGGAGAGGGCGTTCACGAAATCGATCTTCACCGCCGGGGGAATGACGGCGGGTTCATTCTGCAGCCCGTCCCTGGGGCCGACCTCGACGATTTTCAGCATGTTCCCTCCTTTAAATTAAACCCAAGACCAACGGGAAGGCCGATAACCTCGGGCTTGATCAAGTCTGCCATTGGTCTTTATGCTGCGGCCTGGAAAGGCATGATGGTTCATCGCTTTCGATTTTCTGCTTGGAATGCCACTATTCGTAATCCGATTTTTCCAGAACAAATCAAGACAGCAAAGCTGGTGGATTGGGCGTCAACCTGGAGCCATTGCTATCGACGAGAGTTGTGCCACCGGGGTCGAGCCATGGCATTGAATTCCGAATCTTCGTGATCTTCTCCATGGCGCGCCTGGACCAATGGCTCGATATCTCGGTTTCTTGAACAAGGCTGCGGACGGATTGGCAAACACGATATCCCAGAGTCATCCCGGTGCCGATCCGTTTTCAGGGGCTCCACGTAGCCCTGTTCCCAGATCGCGCTGCCTGGCAACGAAACTGATGATGGGCACCGGTCGGTCCGAGGTCTGGGCCTCAACGAGCTTTGCAAGCTTCCGGCCTTCCAGTTGAACAAATGCAATGTCTGCAGAATGGCTGGCCGGCCAGAGGATCAACACGTCCAGGAGCAGGACCACCCCATCATATCCCAGGCGCTTTGCATGCTTGCTCATCACGCTCAGGCCGTCGTCGAGATTGATGAAATTCTCGCCCGATGACTTGGCGGGCTCCTGTGCCGAAACTGCCGTGGAGTTGGGTGGCTTTGCCGGTTCCGCCCTCCAATGCCGATCGGATGAAATTCAGAGCGTGGTCAAAGCATTTGATCAGCTGGTCGGTCACCACATAATGCTTCAGGGTTTCTTCGGGGTGTTGTACGCCTTCGGTGAGCCGAAGAACGAAATCCCCTTTGTTGACCTGCTCCGGTATCGGTATCAGATCCTTGATGAGGGGCATCAGGGGCGCTCCGTTTTCGCAAGAATGGTGTTGATGTTTTGCCGGAGGACGCCGTCCTGGATCAGCCTGTTTTGATAAAATTGCGTTTCCGTCACGTTGTTCGTATAGGCTCTGATCAGCCCGACGGCATCAACGATATGTCTGAGAAAAAATCGGTTAGTCTTCTTCATACAGCAGCACGATATCTTTCTCGATGAGCGGTTTCAAATGGGGGCTGAGGTCTTTTTCGCTGATCAGATCGATTTTTTCCCCATCAGGCGGCCGAGCTCGTATTCCAGCCTGAACCATTTCAGCCCTAGTGCGGGTCGCTGGGAGGGCGGCTTGAGTTCCACCAGCAGATCGATATCACCGGCCTCGCTGCCTTCACCCCTGGCAAAAGACCCGAATACGGATATTTTTCTGGCATAGGGTTTCAGCAAGAAAACGGCCTTGGATCTCAACTCCTCCACAGGGTCTATTTTTTTGGGTTGCATCGGTTATCAGCTCCTATGCCGGCGGCCTCTTTTCGGCTGAGGCGGCATTCACCAGCGGACCTCGTCAACGGATTTTCCCATGTGACGGGCCTCATCCGTGATAAAGGCTTCGTAAAAATATCCCATCCGTTCGCTGAACTCGGGGTCGAGGTCATTATGCCACTGTTTGAGCCAGGGGAGAAGTGCGATGAGGCACGCAAGCATCAACTCCAGCAAAGGGGATATTCAGAGCATATTTACGGTGACAAGATCCGTATCGAGCACGTATGTTTTGATTTTGCTGAAGGTCTTTTGGCGTAATTCCGGACAATCCTTCAAACGCTTGATCCCGCCGGCCTTCATAGCTCGGAGCAGCAGCCGGAATCGTGCGACGGCTACGGCAAACGGATTGATGTCCACCCCATGGATGCTGTCCAACGTCCGCTGGGCCAGGTCTCTTGAATTGCCGGAAGGATTCTTTTTCAGCCATCGTTCGAAGATGCGGTCAAAGGCCCTCAGCAGAAAATGGCCCGATCCGCAGGCCGGCTCTTAATCTCCACGATGAAAAACCCCTGGGGGGTCAGTACCAGGAGATCTACCTCGTTGATGGAGCCGTCATCAGCGATGAACTCGAAATTGGCCCATGCGCGGTAGGGATCCCGATCCGGGAGCCGATCCTTTATATATTGAATGGCCTCCTGTTCCCATGCGTATTCCGACTGCGTAATGGCTTTCCACCGCGGGCTGAGGATTGCCATGGCTGAACAATAGTTTCATGTTTTTCTTGGACGATTTCGCCGTCCACGAGACGATATCTTACTGGTTTTATCCTTTGGCTGTCAAATATTTCATAAGGGATTGCATCCATACACGACATCGATTATCATCCTCAGAACGAAAAACCCATAACAATATGTATATAAATTTCCGGGTGAGGCAACATGGCTGCAAATAAAGCAGATGGCAAGAAGGCCATTGGACTGATCGAAACGGCCTTGGGACTACCTGTCCCGTTCCCGCGTTCCTACTGGGTGATCCCTGGCCGGCTGCTTGCCGGGGAACTGCCGGGCGCGAAGGACCCCCGGGAGGCCGAAAATAAGCTGGACCGGCTCCTTGAGTCGGGTATTCGGCGCATCATAAACCTGATGCAGCCCGACGAAACCGACCACTCCGGAGAGCCGTTCACCCCTTACGAGCCGATTTTAAATGATCTTGCCAGCAGGAGGGGCTCAAAGCCACTGTGCAAACGATATCCCATCCAGGACCTTGGGGTTCCATCTCCGGACCAGATGCGTCATACCCTCGACTGTATCGATGAGGCATTGATCCAGGGAGACCCGGTGTATGTCCATTGCTGGGGCGGCGTGGGGCGCACGGGCACGCTCGTGGGCTGCTTTTTGATTCGCCATGGCCTGGCAGATGCCGGCAATGTTCTGGACATCATCCGATGCCTGCGGCAAAATGAGGCGATGGCCCACCGCACCTCGCCGGAAACATCGGAACAGCGAAACTGGGTCAAGTCGTGGCGGCAATATGAATCCAATGCGCCCACCAGGTTAGGCCGTTACCTTGGCTGTATGGTGGGAGGCGGTGTGGGCGATGCTCTCGGCGCGCCGGTGGAATTTATGCAGCTGCCTCAAATTCGAAGGACCTATGGCGAGCAGGGGATTCGTGATTACGACAAAGCCTATGGCGGGATCGGCACCATCACCGATGACACCCAAATGACGATGTTTACCGCAGAGGGGCTGTTAAGAGCCTGGACCCGAGGCAATCTGAAAGGGATATGCAATCCCCCCGGTCTGGTTCATCGTTCATATCTCCAATGGATGATCACCCAAAATGCGGCTACAGAATTTCAGACCTATGATCATGATTTGGGGACTCTCATTCATATTCCCGAGATGCATAGCCGACGCGCACCGGGAAACAGCTGCTTATCCGCCCTGTCCGGCCGCGAGATGGGCACCATCGACCGTCCGGTAAACAACAGCAAGGGCTGCGGCGGCGTAATGCGGGTGGCTCCGGTTGGACTGATTGCCGGCGCTACGGCGGAGGCATTCCGATTGGGATGCGAGATAGCGGCCATAACTCACGGCCATCCATCCGGTTATTTGTCCGCCGGGGCTTTGGCGGCCATCATCAACGTTATCCGGGATGGCGGCACCCTCAAAGATGGTGTGGCTTCAGGCATCGAATACCTGGTGGGGAGGCCCGAAGCCCTGGAGTGCGTCCAGGCCATTGTAGGCGCCTTGGCGCTTGCAGCGACCTCCAAACCGACACCGGAGGCCATTGAATCCCTCGGTGGGGGGTGGGTTGCTGAAGAAGCACTGGCAATCTCCCTATTTTGTGCATGCCGCGCTGAAGAGGATTTTACCGTCGGTGTTCGAATGGCCGTCAACCATAGCGGTGACACCGACAGCACCGGCGCAATAACCGGCAATATTTTGGGATGTATGTTGGGGCGGCATGCCATTCCAGCTGCATTCAGCAATCCCCTGGAGCTGAGGACGGTTATCGAAAGGCTGGCGGTAGACCTTTTTATCAAATTTCGGCCTGATGACCAGTGGTGGCGGCTTTATCCGGGGTACTAAACCTTGAATTCACGAGCTACCCGCGTTGCGAAGCAGCTGTTGAGAAAAAAGCCGCTGCCTGGGGATCGAGCTAAAGCCGAGGTTTTTATCTGATGGAGGAGTGTCCAATTCAAGTCGTGCACGGCAGTTCAGGACGCTGCTCGTCGATTGGAAATTATGGTTTTTGAAAAACCGGTAACAGAAAACTAAAAAAGGGCTTACAGCCTAAGCCGTAAACCCTTGTTTTTTGGTGGTAGGCACGATTGGATTTGAACCAACGACCCCTACCGTGTCAAGGTAGTGCTCTCCCCCTGAGCTACGTGCCTCCATGAAGGTGATGGGTTAGCTACCAAGTCTCCCGGCATTTGTCAAGAAAAGATTTCAGCTGTCGGCCAATTTATTTGGGCACCAGGTCGATGTGCAGCGCTTTTTCAGACACGCTCCGGATCTCGACGGTGAACAGTTCGAAGGTCTGGCCGGACAGGCGGTCCATCAGAGTCTGGGTGTCTCCTTCAAAATGAAGCGCGATGACGGCCTCGTCCGCCCTGATTTCCAGGATCTGCAGGTTTCGGACACCCGGCAGATCCCGCAGCACCTGGCGAAAACGAACAAAATTCCCCAGGTTTCGGGTCCCCGTAACCGTTACGGTCAGGCCTTCGGAGGAACGGGCCATGTCCTGCCAGGCGGAAGCGATGGCCGGAATCAGTTGTTTTGTGGCCTGAAGGCCTGCGGCGGTCAGGGCATCCTCGCTCCCATCGATTTCGTTGGGATGCTGTCGAACCGCCGTCTCGAAGCCGGATGCGATCTCCCGGTCGTTTTCGGCCTGTACGGCCCGAACCGAGATGGTGGCGTTGTAGGCGGGATCCCCACCCGCTCCGGTATCCGAGACGGCATAGACGATGGCCTTTCCGACGATGACCACGTCTGCCCCCATGATCCGCCCGATTTCAGAGGCGTCCCGGTTGCTGAGATCCGGTTGAAAGATGACGGCGGCCTTGACGGGAACATCGGGGGGAGTGGTGCCGTGCTCAAGGACGACAAATCCGGCCTCCCGGGCTTTCCGCGCGATGGCGGCCTCCACGAGGCTGGTGACCGGGGCGCTGCTTTCGTCCCACCAGAACCGAGGGGCGACGTCATTGATGCTCTGCTCAGAGAGGAGAAAAAGAATTCTGGGGCGTTCGATGGCGTCAACAGATCCTGGTGCGGGGCTCTCACCGGAGGCCGTATCGGTTCCGGCTGCCGGTTGAAATTTCCCCAGGCTCGACTTGAGCTGGTCCATTGAGACCGTGACCTGCATCATGATCCGATAGTATCCTCCCGACGATGCCTCGCCAAGGATTTTGTAATTCTCGATAAAGGCTTCCGTGCCGGGGGTGACCGTTGCGCTGTAGATCTTGAATTCCCTGGCGATCGCTTCGGGTGAAAAGATCGCCATCGCCCCCTGGTCCACGGCGGCGGCGAGGGCGGCCGCAATGGCCTCCGCCTTGGCCGATGCGATGTTGCCGTCCTGGATCGGTCGTGTGGCGATGATGGTGACGACGTTCGCGGGGTCCTCCTGAGGTTGGGATGTTTCGGCGTTTGCGACGGGGGCGGCCAGGACGGCCAAAACGATTGGGAGCAGGGCGAATAAGTTCCGCACGAAGAGAGTGAGAGGCACACGCATGGTCGTCATAACCTCCATTGAAATGATGATGGGTGTCTTTTGACCGGATCGTTTCCGGATCAATGCTTTCGGCTGAGGGCGTAATCGGCGATGTCCTCGAGCGTGCTCCGATCGGACGAATCCGCAAAGATTGACAGTGCCGTTTTGGCCGCGGTCACATGGAACTCGGCTTCCGCCTTCGTGTCTTCGATGCCGCCCAGGGACACCAGCAGGCGGACCAGAGTGTTGAAATCGTCGACCGAGAAATTCTCGTCTGTGATGATCCGGGCCATTGTCTCCCGGTCCCGTTCACCCGCGGCCGACAGCGCCCGAATGACGGGAAGGGTGAGTTTGCCCTCCCGCAGGTCTGCACCGACGGCCTTGCCCAGAACAGCGGTATCCGCGGTGTAGTCCAGAAGATCGTCCGCCATCTGGAAGGCGATGCCCAGATGGTATCCGTAGGCGCCCAGAGCCGAAGCGCGGTCTTTGGCCGCACCGGATATGAGTGCCCCCACCCGGCAGGCCCCCTCCATGAGCACTGCGGTCTTCCGTCGGATGATCTCCAGGTATTCGGCTTCCGTCAGATCCAGGTTTTTCTTCCGGGTCAGCTGGTGGATCTCTCCCTGGGACATGTTTTCGGTGATGCCCGCGATGACTTTGATGACATCGGTCATGCCGGTTTCCGAGGCGATGGTCAGGGATCGGGCCAGCAGGAAATCCCCGACGAGAACGGCCACCTCGTTTCCCCAGACCGAGTGGGCGGCCGCGCGGCCTCTGCGGAGGCCCGCGCCGTCCACGAGATCGTCGTGGAGCAGGGTGGCCGTATGGAGGTATTCGAATATTGTCGAGAAGAAGATTTCCCGGCCGCCGTCGTATCCGCAGAGCCTGGCGGAGAGGACCATGAGCAGTGGTCGGAGCCGCTTTCCGCCGCTGAAGAGGATGTGGCCGGCCACGTCGGATACGATGGGGAGGTGGGCGTCCAGATTTTTCCGGAGCGCGGCTTCAATGGCGATTACGTCCTCCTGAACGCGGGACATGATCCGCTGTTTCAAATCGTTGCTCATCGGGCTTCTCCCACCAGGTCGTATTCGAGGGTGTCGATGATGGTCACCGGGGCGAAGCGGCCGAGGGGAAGCTCCCGGCCCTTCACATAGACCAGTCCGTCCACCTCTGGGGCTTGAAAAGCGGTGCGGCCCAGAAAGAGATCCGCCTCCGGCGATTCCTCGATCAGGACATCGAGGGTGCGGTCGAGATAGGCTGCGTTTTTCTCAGTCGAGATATCGCGCTGGCGCGACATGAGCCGGTCATGGCGCTTTCGGGCCGTTTTTCGGGAGACATGGGCATCCAAACGGTGGGATGGCAGGTCGTCGGCGTCGGAATAGGTGAACACGCCGAGGTGGTCGAAGCGGACCGTTTCCACAAAAGATTGAAGCGTCTTGAAATCCTGGTCGGTTTCCCCGGGAAAGCCCACGATGACGGTGGTGCGAAGCGACGCTTGGGGGGCGAACTCCCGGATGCGTTCGAAGAGATGGAAAAGGTCCGCCTGGGTGTGACGCCGCCCCATTCTCCGGAGCACCCGGTCGCTGGCGTGCTGGATCGGGAGGTCGAAGTAGGGGCAGATGTTGGGCCGTTCGGCCATGGTGCGGATGATGTCGTCGTCGATGCTTTCGGGGTGGCCGTAAAGGACGCGGATCCAGATGTCGTCGTCGATGTCCGAAAGGCGGCGGAGCAACCCGCCAAGACCCATGCCTCCGGTCAGATCGTGGCCATAGGCCGTGGAATCCTGGGCCACCAGCACGAGTTCCCGGGTGCCCGCCGCGACGAGGCGGCGGGCTTCGGCGACGATCTCGCCGGCCGGCCGGCTTTTCTGGCGTCCCCTGAGCCTGGGGATGATGCAGTAGGTGCAGGAGCGGCTGCACCCTTCCGCGATCTTGATGTAGGCTGAGTGGGGCAATGTCTGCACCCGGGGAGCGTCGGGGTTGGAGACGGGGATGGCATCCGGATCCGGCAGGATGCAGCGTTCCCCTTCCAGATTGCCTATGACGCTTTCAACAGCCGTTACGATCTGGTTGAAGGCCCCGGTGCCCAGGAAGAGATCGACCTCGGACAGTTCCCGGCCGATGGCCTCCCGGTAGCGCTCGGGAAGACAGCCGGTGACGATGAGGGCGCGGCAGGCCCCCTCCGTCTTGTAACGGGCCAGCTCGAGGATGGTGTCGATGGATTCATCCGCTGCCGATTCGATAAAGCTGCAGGTGTTGACGATGATGACGTCGGCGTCGTCGGGACCCTCGACGATGCGCCAGCCGGCCTCCCGGAGCCGTCCCAGCATGTGCTCGCTGTCCACCAGGTTCCTGGCGCACCCGAGGCTGACCAGGTGAAGGTTCATATCTGGGCTTTCAAT
Organism: Desulfococcus multivorans; assembly: GCF_001854245.1. Lineage (GTDB taxonomy): Bacteria > Desulfobacterota > Desulfobacteria > Desulfobacterales > Desulfococcaceae > Desulfococcus > Desulfococcus multivorans. The sequence continues at coordinate 132,560 of NZ_CP015381.1, forward strand.
TTCTTGACGGCTTCCGTGATCGCCGGAACCACCTCGAAGAGGTCCCCGACGATGCCGTAGTCCGCCTTGGCGAAGATGGGCGCATCCTCATCCTTGTTGATCGCCACGATCACCTTGGATGAGGACATGCCCGCCAGATGCTGGATGGCCCCGGAGATGCCACAGGCGATATAGAGGTTGGGGGAGACGACCTTGCCGGTCTGACCCACCTGATCCGAATGGGGACGCCAGCCCTCGTCAACGGCCGACCGGGAAGCCCCAACGGCGGCGCCCAGGACCTCGGCCAGGGCTTCGAGTATGCTGAAGTCGCTGCCGCCCATACCACGACCCCCCGAGACGATGATGTCGGCTTCGGTGAGGTCTGTTTTTTCGGCCTCCAGCTGTTTTTCGACGAATCGGATGGCGGCGTCGCCGACATTGACGTCGATTTTTTCGACGGTTCCGGCGCCTTCGGACTTCCGGATCGCCATGGCGTTGGGCCGGACCGCGATGATGCAGGGATTTCCTTTGAGAGCCAGATCCGCGAGGACCTTTCCGCCGTACATGGGGCGGGTGGCCGTCACATTGCCCTCGTCGACGCGAAGAGCGACGCAGTCCATGGCCAGGGGCGCTTCGAGGCGGGCCGACAGCCGTGCGGCCAGTTCCCGACCCTGTGTCGTCGCGCCGATAAGGATCACGGCGGGATCCTCTCTGCGAACGAGGTCCGACACCACGTTGGCGTAGGCATCGACTGTATATTCCTTCAGGGCCGGGTCATCGGCGACCCATACCGTGTCGGGGCCGTAAGTCCCCAGTTGTTCGGCGATGTCGGTGATGCCGTGGCCCAGTACAACCGCAGCCGTGCCGCACTTCAGGGCCGCCGCCGTCTGCTTTCCTTCACTCAACGCTTCATAGGTCACCTTCCGGAAAGCGCCTTCGATCTGTTCCGTGATAACCAGTACTCCTTGTGCCATTCTGTCGTCTCCTGATATCCGTTCGGGAAAATTCCCGTTATTGTATGGTGAACTGCCGACGAAGTTCGTTCCCTGTCAGATCACCCTGGCGTTTTCGTGCAGCAGGTTGACCAGTTTTTCGGCCTTTTCCGCGGCCGATGCGCCGTCGATCATCCGGCCTCCGCTCCGTTCCGGAGGCATTCTCATTCCGAGGATCTCGACCATCGGCGCGATGTCCTCGCCGCTCATACCGAGATCGGCCAGGGTTTTGGTCTCTACAGGTTTCTTCTTGGCCTTCATGATGCCGGGGAGGGAGGCATAGCGGGGCTCGTTCAGTCCGCGCTGGGTGGTGAAGAGAACCGGCAGGGGCGCCTCCAGAACCACCGTTCCGCCTTCGATGGTTCTCCGGCAGCGGATCATGCCGTTTTCGACCGTCTCCTCGATGACCATGGAGATGTGGGGGATGCCCAGAAGCTCCGCCACGGCGGGGCCGACGAGGTAGTTGTCGTCGTCCATGGCCCGCTGCCCCGCGATGACAACATCGTAAGACATCGTCTTCAGGGCCGCCGCCAGAATGCGGGCGGTCCCCAATCCGTCGCAGTCGGCCGCAGCCGGATCATTGATCAGGATGCCCTTGTCGGCACCCATGGCAAGGCCGGTCCGAATAGCTTCCACACTCTTGTTCGTCCCCATGGAGAGAATCGTCACCGTGCCCCCGTGTTTCTGCCTGAGCTGGAGGGCCTCCTCCACGGCAAACTCGTCGTAGGGGTTCATGACCCACTTGACGCCGTCCGGGTTGATGCGTTTCCCATCCGCTGCAATGTTGACGCTCGTCTCCGTGGCCGGTACCTGCTTGAGCAATACGATAATTTCCACTATTTCGTCACTCCCATGTATCATTAATATTGAAAAGTCATTCTTTTTACGGTTTCAGGGTGTTTCCCCCGATTCACTAGACGTTTGAGGTAAAACAAGTCAAAAACCAGTATAACTTATTAGAAATATTCAGTTGTAAAAGTGATAGCAAGTAAACGTAAAGAAATTGTTCCGGATTGTCAACACCTTCTTCATGGAATTGAGGCTGAAGACTGAAGGCTACAGGCTAAAGGGGTGCGTCGATGGCGAACAGGGGCGCTTATCCCCCTTCAGCTCTCAGTTGCTATCCGGTTGTGACCATAAACGTCGAACCTTGAGACGGCACACGAGACCGGTCGATACGTCACGGCTCGGCCCGAAACCCTCTGGAGGGATGCTCCGACAGGCCATCTCCGGCTTCTTCGACGATGATCAGGCATTCCACGTCCGGCAGTTGGTTGACCAGCGCCAGACCTTTTTCAGGGCCCATGACCATAAGGGCCGTGGCCAGGCCGTCGGCGAAGGTGCAGGTCGGTGCGATGACGGTAACGCTGGCCACACCGTTCTCGACGGCGCGGCCGGTGCGGGGGTCGAGGACGTGGCTGTAGCGTCGGCCGCCCTCTTCGAAAAAATTCCGGTAGTCCCCGCTGGTGGCAAAGGCGCGGTCGGAAATAGCCACAACCTTGTAAACCTCGGTGGCTCCCGACATGGGTTTCGGGGTGTTGATGCCGATGCGCCAGGGTTTGCCGTCGGCGCGTCGGCCCCGGGCAAAGATCTCTCCGCCGATTTCCACCAGGAAATGCCTGATACCCGCATCCGAGATCACCGCCGCCACCTGGTCCACGCCGTATCCCTTGGCGATGGATGCCAGGTCGATGGTGACCGCTCTGTGATGTTTGATCAGTGCGCCGTCTTTCGTGATTTCAATGTGGCGGAACCCGAGTTTCGGGAGAAGGGCATCGATTTCCTCGGGGTCGGGAACCCGGGGCGCAACCCTTCGGCTGCCGAAGCCCCAGAGGTTGACCAGGGGGTTGACGGTGCCGTCCCACGCACCGCCGGTGAGTTCGTAGAGCTGGGCGGCAGCGGTCATGACCTCCAGGAAATCCGCCGATATCGGAAAGGGGCGGCCAACCTCGGTCATCCGGTTGAAGCGGCTGATCTCGCTCTCCGGATCGTAGGTCGACATGCTGTTGTTGATCTCGACCAGGCGTTTGTTGATTCTCTCTTCGACCCTGCGGGTGTCGTCTTTTGTCACCATCGTGATGTGGAAAGCGGTACCCATGGTCTTTCCCTGGATCTGCACCTCCCTTTCGGGGGATTTTTCGCAGGCGGAAAACAGCGTCGTCGAGAGCACCGTCAATAAAACAAGGCTGTACCGAAGTTTCATGAGAATATCCTTATTGACCCTGATGTCGGCATTATTGACCGTTTTCTGGAGCGGCCGCGGAGGGGCGAATCCATGTCCCCCCCTGGCGGTAATCGAGGCTGATGGCTTTGAGTTCGTCTTTGTGGGTCTTGAACCGAGATTTCATCCCCACCAGCCAATCCCGGTGGGCGACGGCGTCCTCCCGGGTGAGGAAGAGTTCGTGATCACTCCGCTGGATATCCAGGACGGGGGTTTCTCCTGAAAGGCGGAGCGTCCCCGAGTTGCTGCAGAGCATGCAGCGGACGCGATTTTCTCCGAGAAGCCGAAAGGTGTCGCCGCCGCACAGGGGGCAGTGGGGGCCGGTTTTCGGGATCGCCTCGCCAAACAGGGCGTCGGCCGTCTCTTTAGCGCCCATGCGGTTGGACGCATCCATGAAAACCTCTCCGGGCAGAGCCCCGTAAAAAAGCCGGCAGGCCCGGATATCCGCCAAAATCAGCTTCATAAAACTTTCGATCCCGAGCAGCGTGTATCCTTCCCGTCCCGGAATTCCCGCAATGCCGATGCCCACGGCCGGCTTTCCCCACAACTGCCCGGAGTGGCGATAGAGGGCGATGCCCCGATCCAGAAAGCGTTTGAGTCCGGCATTGGGACCGAGAAAATAGGTGGGTGCGGAAACGATCAGGGCGTCCGCGGCCAGGATTGCGTCGACGACGGTCTGAAAGTCGTCCTGAATGACGCAGCCGTCGTCCTGGAGCAGGCAGGCGTAGCACCCCCTGCACGGCTGAATGTCGAAATCCGACAGGCGGAGCAGTTGGAGGTCGTGAGGCTCCGTGACGTTCCGGCTGATTTCCTTGATCATGATTTCGCAATTGCCCAGTTTTCGAGGCGATCCGATGATGCCGAGAATGGTTTTCATTGTTGTCTCCCGTGATGCAGACCTTTCGACCCGTACCGCGCCGGTACCCGGATCCGAAGCTCTGCCGATATGATATTGATATTAATATTTTAATTCCTTTGCATGCGAACTAATCGAGTTGATACTCGAATGTCAACCGAAAAGCGAAGCGTCGTGGATATCGTGCCGTGACGATGACGGATCTTTTTTTAAAAACTCAGCTTTCGACTTTCACAGGCCGGCACCTTTATCCGGTCACCATCATGAACGTCGAAAGTTGGGTAAAAAAAATAGATGCGGTGATAGGCAGCATGCGATAAAATGATTAAATTAAATCAGTCAATATGCCGGGACCGGGTGTGAAGGAAAGGTTTTGCTATGGAGATTTGGATTGTCAGCGCCGTTCTTGTGGTCACCTTTGTCCTTCTGGTGACGGAAAAAATATCGGTCGACATCACTGCCATCGGCGTTATCGCCACTTTGGCGCTTTCGGGGATCCTGACGCCCGTCGAAGCCGTGGCGGGCTTCGCAAATCCGGCTGTCATCACCGTTGCAGCCATGTTTCTCATCAGCAAAGGGATGACCCGTACGGGCGCCGTCGCGCTTTTGAGCGACAGGGTCATCACAGCGGCGGGCGGCAGTGGGGGAAAGGCCATGTTGTTGATGCTCCTGATGACCGGGGTTTCTTCCGCGTTCATCAACAACACGCCCATCGTCGTTCTGTTTATCCCCGTCATCATGAGCATGGGGTGCCGGTTCGGCCTGCATCCGTCCAAGTTTCTCATTCCCCTGTCCTATGTTTCGATTCTGGGGGGCACCTGTACCCTCATCGGCACCTCGACCAATATCATCGTGAGTGATCTGAGCGCCCGATTCGGATATGGCGCCTTTACGATGTTCGAACTTTCCAAGGTCGGCGTACCGCTCGCTCTGCTGGGTATCGGGTTTTTGATGGTCGCAGGGCCGCGGTTGTTGCCGGGAAACACGAATCCGGCTTGCGAACTGGAGCGTGCCGACCGGAAAAAATACCTGACGGAGATCCGAATCGGCCAGGGCAGTCGCCTGCTCGGGCAGCATCCTCCGGAGTTTTTCCGGGAGTTTTATCCCAGCATCGATGCCATCGAATTGATCCGTCGGGAGCGCGCCGTTCAGGTAACGCACACCCGCCTCGCGATCATGGAGGGCGACCATATTCTGGTCAAGGGAAACGCCAACGACCTGGTCCTGCTGCTCCAGGAAACCGGCGTGGCCATGCCTTATCCCGAGAACCCGGGGGATCTGGGCGGAATCGAATCGAAAAACATCACGGTGGAGATCATCATTCCTCCCCAGTCGGACCTCATCGGGCAGCGGCTTCGGGAGATTTTTCTGTTCAATGATCCGGGGATTCACGTCATAGCCGTGGAAAGAAGCGGCCTGCATTATACCGAAACAAAGCTCCGCGATATCCGTCTCAAGATCGGAGATATTCTGCTGGTGAGCATCCCCTGGCGGCGCCTCGAGGAGGTGCGCGCCCACCCGGATTTCATTGTGGTGGAGGATGTTTATCACAAAATTCTGCACCGAAACAAGGCGAGGCGGGCCATGCTCATCTTTGCCGGAATGGTCGTTCTGGCATCGACGGGCATCCTCAACATCATGGTGGCGGCATTGACGGCCGTGGTTTTAATGCTCCTGACGCAATGCCTTCAGATTCGGGAATCCTATCGGGCACTTCAGGGAGACGTGCTGGTGCTTATCGCGGGCACCATCGCCCTGGGGGCCGCCATGGAGAAGACGGGAGCCAGCCGATTTTATGCCGACCTCTTTCTGGGCCTCGTCTCGAACTTTTCACCTCATATGATCCTGGGCGTATTCATTCTTCTGACCAGTATCAGCACCCAGCTTCTGAGCAACAACGCCACCGCCGTCCTCCTGCTTCCTATCGCCGTTTCAACCGCCCTCAAACTGGGGGTGGATCCAAAAGCCTTTATCGTGGGGGTATGCTTCGGGGCGAGCGCCTGTTTCGCGACGCCCATCGGATACCAGACCAACCTTCTGGTTTATGGACCGGGTGGCTATCGTTTTGCCGACTACATGAAACTCGGCATTCCGCTCAACCTCATCATCATCGTCGCCGCTACATGGATGATCCCCTTTTTCTGGCCGTTGCAGTGATCGGAGCCGGAAAGTCGTCGTGACCCGAACAGCGGAAAGCGAGGAAAGTCTTATGAAACCGCCCGGAACCAGAATCGATTATGCTGCGGATGGACGAGACGGGACCGCGCAATGCGCCATGGAGGTGTCCCGAATCATCCTGAGCAGCGCCATTCCGACATTCGCCGTGGACAAGCGACATCGGGTGACGCATTTCAACCGGGCCTGTGAAAACCTTACCGGGATCCGGGCCTCGGACATCATCGGGACCTCGCGCCAGTGGCAGCCGTTTTACGCCCATGAACGCCCCATCATGGCGGACTTCATCATTGACGGCGCACCCGGAGAAAAATTTGACGAATACTATAAGGGAAAATATCGGCCGTCGGAGGTCGTCCCCGGGGCCTACGAGGCCGAGGATTTTTTTCCGGATCTTGGGGAGGAGGGCAAATGGTTGTTCTTTACGGCGGCCCCCCTCAAGGGGACGGATGGGAAGATTGAAGGCGCCATCGTCACCCTCCAGGACGTCACGCGTGAAAAACAGGCTGCCGCGCAGAATCGGGCCATGCTTCGCATCAGCCTTGCGCTGCCCGAGCATCGGGATCTGGGAGATCTTCTGGACTATATCAGCAGCGAGGTCCGATTGCTTCTGGGTAGTGAAGGCGCATTGGTCATCCTCCTGGATGAGAATACCAGGGAATATCATTTCATCGGATCGTCCTATGAGGACGCCGATATCCAGAAACGCGTCAAGGCGCTTCGGTTCAATTTTGATCAGATCGCCGCCGTCGAGGTCATCCAGACGGGAAAGCCAATCATCATAAATGATATCGATCGGTTAAAAGCTTATCCAGACCGAGATCGGAAGTTTGGATACCATACGCGGAATCTGATCGAGGTCCCTATCAAAACAGGCGGTCGAACCATCGGTGTTCTGGCGGCGACCAACCGGATTGACGGCCGGTTTACCCCCAGGGATATCGACTTGTTGAACACCATAGCCGGAACCGTTGCCATCTCGATCGAGAACGCCAAGATATCCGACGAGTTGAAGCGGGCCTACGAGGAGGTATCGGCGCTGAACCAGGCCAAGGACAGGGCCATCAACCATCTTTCCCACGAATTGAAAACACCCGTCTCCATCATGGGCGGTGTCTTCGGACTTCTGGAGGATGTCCTGGCCGGGGTTGCGCCGGAGGAATGGGAGGTGCCCATGAAAATTATCCGTCGGAACATCCGGCGGATCGCCGATATTCAGGCCGAGGTAACCGATATCATGAATAACCGGTACGCGAACGGGCGACGGGGATTGGACGAAGTCTTCGAACAGTATGTGGACCATCTGGCCCTGATCGCAGCACAGGAGGTTGGTTTGCCGCATATTGTGAAGCGGATGCGCGACCGACTCCACGATGCCTTGGGGCTGAGCGGCCCGGGTCCTGCGACCATCCGGATTGCACCCTTCATCCGACACCGCCTCAAATTGCTGAAGCCGCTGTTTGCCCATCGGGAGGTTCGCCTCCAATTCATTGAAAACGCTGACGGAATCGTTTGCATGCCTGAGGACCATTTCGCGAAGATTATCGACGGCCTGGTTCGGAACGGCGTCGAAAATACGCCGGACGGCGGCGAAATCGTCGTCTCGATTACAGAAAAAGATGGGGGTATTCTGGTGGTTGTCCATGATTTCGGTGTGGGTGTCCCGGATGTTTTCCAACGCCGGATTTTCGAGGGGTTCTTTCCGATTCAAAACCCGACGACCTACAGCACCGGAACTCCTTTTGATTTCAATGCCGGCGGGAAGGGGCTCGATCTGCTGCGGATAAAAATCTTTTCGGAAAGATACGGATTCAGCATCCGGATGCGTTCGCGATACTGTCCCCATGCCGCTGCAAGACCTGGCGGGTGTCCCGGCAAGATCTCCCGCTGTGAAGCCTGTGCCGGTCCGGCGGATTGCCGCGGCAGCAGTGAAACTCGGGTGATGTTGTTTTTTCCGGAACCGGAGGGTTTGAATTCAATCGAAAGATGATTTGGATGTGTAGAGATGTAACTCAAATGGCGTCTGTAATAACAAAAAAGACTACAGCAATGCCATAGCCTTCTCTTTTTGGTTTGGCAGGCCAGGTAGGATTCGAACCCACGATCTACGGATTTGGAGTCCGTCGCATTGACCAACTATGCTACTGGCCTGTATTGACGCGTATTGATGGAAAAGGTCTTTAATATAGATTGATGAAATTTTCAAGACCTATTTTCAAGTTCAACCTTCGATGTTCACAGGTCGGCACATCCTTCAGGGCATCATAACGAAACCCGAAAGTTGCGTTAAAGGTTTTTCATTGCCCCTTCGATCTGATGACCCCTTTGAGGTCGACTTCGATATGTAACTCAAATTTCGACTTTCATAGGCCGTATCTGGGCTGATGAAAATCAGTTTAGAAAAACGGTAGTATTTTGATCCCATTTTTGTTCCGTCTTTCTGGCTATTGACATGATCTCCTTCCTTTTCGATTGAACAGATTGACCGATATTCTTTTTATACCATTCGAACACTTTTTTCGTTGGAACTGTTTCAAGCGCCTTTTGGATGACATCATGACTTGTTTTTGAGACAACCGCTGCAAGGCTGAGTAGCATTGCAGTGAAACCGCTTTTTACTTGATCCTGTTCCAAATTTTTCAATTTGCCAAAAACCGATTCGATGATTTCGCTGCTTCCAAGCAGCCTCTCGCCCGGCTTTGCCTTCAGCGATTGTTCCTCTATGAAAGTGAGCAGTTCCTCACCGACTCTCTTTGCCCTGTCTGTATGCGGGCTAAAGATCGGATCCTCTTTTAAATCGATATGGCTGTCGTGATATATCCCGACAAACTTTATGTAGCCTTCCACCGTCTTGACAACCTCAATGAGATCCTGCCATTCTGTAAGATGATCACGATATTCGTTCAGCCACCCGAGCTTATCATCAGCCTGCCGAGGAGGGAATCGGTCGTCAGGCTCGGATTTCAGCATGTCCAGATAGCAAAGCTTCTCCTGCCCCCATTTCACAAGTTTATCCACATTCATATACCGCGCCTTGCTTCTCTGATTTGGCGGCGCCAAAGCGGATAGACAGGTCTGCTGAACTTTCTTGCCGGTTTGCGCTGCCAATTGAATAAACTCCGACCAATGCGGGTCATTTTTTAGTTCGCGCTTCAGTATGGCGGCACCTTTATGTTTGATATCATATATGTAGCATGTCTGTTCATGATCCCGGCAGAATCTTTCAATCCCCGATTTTATGTCGGTTCCATGATCACCGATTATTTCTCTGGGTGGACCGGTTTTCTCGATAGTTTGAGTAAGTTGCCGGTAAACAATTTCGCCATTGGAATGGGTTACCGGTAGCAAGGCAATTGGTTCGGCATCTTCATATGATAAATACAGCTCGTTCTCCGGTAACTTGCTTTGACGGACACCTAAAATAACCAAGCACTTCTCACTACCCGACTGGACTGTATGGTCGACAATCCAGATCCAATCATCGGCCCACTCCTGTTCACGATGGAGCTTATAGTACCCGAGACGAAGCAACCACAGGCGACCGCTGTACCACGATGGAACGGGCTGCCCCAGCTCTAAAAAAGATAACATGGAGCCGATAACGCGACTTGCTCCTCTCAGACTCGTACAGCCGGATAATACAAATGAAATAAATAGGGTGATATGAGCAACTGAATATTTATGAAACGCAACTCTCTGATTGAATTTTGCCTCAATC